>JAFAWN010000172.1 GCA_019241735.1 Terriglobales bacterium | reverse complement strand
AAAACGGCGCGGTGACCCTTATTGATTGCATGTCGCCCCGCAATGACACGCCCGATTTACTGCGTATGGTGGTGGGCACGCGCGGACAAGTACATATGAATATGGAGCTGGTGATTCGATTCGATTACGGATCGATAGTCCCTTGGGTGCGAAAAACTGGCCACGGGATTTCCGCGATTGCCGGACCGGATATGGTTAGCCTCCGCACGCAGGTACCGCTACGCGGAGAAAACTTTAAGTCGGTTGCCACCTTCACCGTAAGCGAAGGACAGAAAGTTCCGTTCGACCTTACCTGGTATCCCTCACATCACGATGAGCCTCCAGCGTTGAATGTCGAAGATACGATCCAAGACACCGGGGACTGGTGGCGGGAATGGTCGGCGCGTTGCTCATACCAGGGGAAATGGCGGGAGGCGGTATTGCGGTCGCTGATCACCCTGAAAGCGCTGACGTTTCTGCCGACTGGAGGGATTACCGCCGCGCCCACCACCTCGCTGCCCGAAGCTCTGGGCGGCGTGCGCAACTGGGACTACAGGTTTTGCTGGGTGCGCGACGCCACCCTCACGTTGCACTCCCTACTTGATGCCGGATACCACGAAGAAGCCCAGCAGTGGCGCGAATGGCTGTTGCGCGCCGTAGCGGGCAGCCCGTCGGAGCTCAACATTGTTTACGGCATTCGCGGCGAACGAAGGCTTACTGAACTCGAACTGCCCTGGCTCCCGGGATACGAGAACTCGACGCCGGTTCGCACCGGCAACGCAGCGTACAAACAATTTCAACTGGATATTTTTGGCGAAGTGGCGGATACCCTTTACCAGTGCCGGGAGGCGGGATTGACCCCGCCGCCGGAAGACGAAGGCGAGGATGTTGCACAAGCGCTGATCGAGTTCCTGGAGACGGGATGGGAGCGGCCCGACGACGGCATTTGGGAGGTGCGCGGACCCCGCCGGCATTTCGTCCACTCCAAAATGATGGCGTGGGTCGCAGTCGACCGCGCGCTATGTTCCGTGCAACAAGGTTGGTTCACCGGAGACGTCAAAAAATGGACAGCCCTTCGAGATCGTATCCACAAACAGGTTTGCGATCAGGGATTTGACTCCGGCCTGAATTCTTTTGTGCAATATTACGGATCGAAACACCTCGATGCCAGTCTGCTCATGATGCCGCTGGTGGGTTTTCTTCCGGCAACCGATCCCCGCGTTCTCGGCACGGTAAAAGCCATTGAGCAGCACCTCATGGACGACGGCTTTGTGACCCGGTACACGATGGACCCAGACGTGGACGGTTTACCTCACGGCGAGGCCAAGTTTTTAGCCTGCACCTTCTGGCTGGCCGACAATTACGTTCTCCAAGGGCGGCTGAAGGAAGCAGTCGCAATATTCGAGCGCTTGCTTGACATTCGCAATGATGTCGGCCTGCTCTCCGAGGAATACGATCCCGGCAGCAGACGGCTGTTGGGGAATTTTCCTCAAGCTTTCACCCACGTCGGTTTAGTGAATACTGCGTTCAACATCGCCCGCGCGGATAAAGCGCGGCGCGGGAGTCCGTCAGCCAAGCGTTGACGAGCATCCTCTCCGCTCCTAATATTGCTGCCCAGCTATTGCGGCCCCAAGGTTTCGCTCCATGATCGGCCAGACAATCTCCCATTACCGCATCACCGGGAAGTTAGGCGGCGGAGGAATGGGGATTGTCTATAAAGCCGAAGATACGGAACTCCACCGCTTTGCCGCTCTGAAATTCCTCCCCGATGAGTTGGCTACCGACCCGCAAGCGCTTGCGCGTTTCCAACGTGAGGCCCAAGCCGCGTCAGCCCTCAACCATCCCAATATCTGCACCATTTACGAAATTGGAAAGCAGGACGGGAAGATCTTCATCGCCATGGAGTTTCTTGATGGCGTCACGCTGAAACATCGGATCGCAGGGAAGCCGTTAGAAATTGAGACAGTGTTCTCGCTCGGGATAGAGATCGCGGACGCCCTGGACGCAGCGCACACCCAGGGTATCGTCCATCGAGACATCAAGCCGCCAAACATTTTCGTGACGAAACGCGAACACGCCAAAATTCTCGACTTTGGTTTGGCAAAAGTAATCCCGGGTATTGGCAAAACTTTGGACACGATAGAAGCGGCGGGCCAGGAGACAGCGCTGAGCGACGAGCAACTGACCAGCCCCGGCACCACGCTCGGTACTGTGGCCTACATGTCTCCAGAACAGGCGCGAGCACGGGAGTTGGATGCGCGGACAGATTTGTTCTCGTTTGGAGCTGTGCTCTACGAGATGGTCACCGGGCAATTGCCATTCCGGGGAGGAAGTACAGCAGAGATCTTCGACGGAATCTTGAACCGCGCTCCGGTAGCGCCTCGACGTCTCAATCCTCAAGTGCCCGACGGCCTCGAGCGCCTCATCAACCGTGCGTTGGAGAAGGACCGGAACCTGCGTTATCAAAACGCTTCCGACATGAGAGCTGAACTAAGCCGTCTCAAGCGCGACATGGACTCTTCTCATAGCCCTGCTATGGTTGCCCCTGCAGACGACGAGGCGCAGACCTCGCAAGTGTTAGTTACCGGCGAACCGAAAAATCGACTGGCATCATCAGAACGATCCACCCTTGGCCCAGACCCGCCGAATCAGCCACGCGCTTTGACATGGAATATGATTGCCGCGGCTTGCCTGCTCGCTGCTTTAATTCTTGCTGCCGCACTGTACTGGCGCTCGCGTCCTTCCCCGAGGCTCACAGACCTGGACACTCTGGTTCTGGCAGACTTCACCAACACTACAGGCGATCCTGTCTTCGATGACACCTTGAAGCAGGCTATTGCTGTCCAACTGGGCCAGTCCCCTTTCTTGAATTTGCTGTCGGACGCGAAAACTCGCGCCACATTGAAGTTGATGTCGAAGCCGCCCGGAACGAAAGTGACCGCGGAAGTAGCGCGTGATCTCTGTCAACGCGCAGGGGCGAAAGCCTATGTTGCAGGAGCAATTGGCAGGTTAGGGAACGAATACGTCATCGGTCTCAATGCCGTAAACTGCAAGACCGGCGACCCTCTGGTGGAGGAACAGGTAACGGCGGACAGGAAGGAGCATGTACTCCGCGCGCTCAGTCAGGTGGCGACAAAACTTCGAGCCAAGCTGGGCGAATCGCTAAGTACGGTGGAAAAGTTTGACATCCCTCTCGATCAAGCGACTACTCCCTCGCTCGATGCCCTGAAAGCACTCTCCGTGGGCAGGACGACGTTGCAGGAACAAGGCAGCGCGGCTGCGATTCCGTATTTCAACCATGCCGTCGAGCTTGATCCGAATTTCGCCGCCGCCTATGCGGCTTTAGGGATCTCGTACTCCAATCTCAGAGAACCCGGCCGAGCCAGTGAAAACCTGAGCAAGGCCTACGAGTTGCGCGACAAGGTTAGCGAGCGGGAGCGATTCCGGATTTCAGCCACTTACTATCTTCTGGTCACCGGTGAACTTGAAAAAGCAATTCAGATATACGAGATGTGGGCCAAGACCTACCCTCGCAGTAGTGAACCACTCGGCAACTTGGGAGTCGATTACACCTATCTGGGTGAATATGAAAAAGGGGTCGAAGCCAGTCTCAACGATCTTCGGCTCAACCCCGGCAGTGCCGCCGCCTATACCAACCTCGTAGGTTTGTATGCAGCCTTGCAGCGTCTTGCCGATGCGAAGTTGGCTTACGCGCAGGCCGTCGACCACAAGGTGAACAATCCTTTTCTGCATGGCAATCGCTATGGGGTCGCCTTTCTTGAAGATGACACTTCCGAGATGCAGCAACAAGTCGCTGCCGTGTCTGGCAAGCCAGGCGAGGATGTGCTCTTCTCGTTCGCTTCAGATACCGAAGCATTCCACGGGCGTCTCGCAGCGTCACGGGAGCTGTCCAACCGCGCAATTGATTCCGCCTTGCGTCACGATTCTCCGGAAACGGCGGCGGCATGGCAGATGGATCTCGCCTTGCGCGACGCAGAGTTTAACAATAAAGGCCTCTCCCGGCAGGAGACTGCCTCCGCGATGGCTGCTGCCGGCACCCGCGACGTCAGAGTTCTGGCGGCCTTGGCATTAGGGCGAATCGGAGATATAGCTGAAGCGAAGCGCATAGCGGATGATTTAGCCGCGCGGTTCCCCCTCAACACCATGATCAATCGCTATTGGCTTCCTACCATTTATGCCTCGATAGAACTACAGCGAGGAAATCCGGCGAAGGCCATCGAGCTTCTGCGAACGACTTCGGAGTACGAACTCGCCTCTCCCCTTCCGCAATTCGAGGTTGGCGGCTCACTCTATCCCGTGTATGTCCGGGGTCAGGCGTACTTGTTGCTGCATCGCGGCCCGGAGGCGGTAGGGGAATTTCAAAAATATCTTGACCACCGGGGCGTTGCGGCGAACTGCCCGCTGGCAGCGTTGGCCCGCCTTCAACTCGCTCGCGCGCATATGCTCTCGGGCGACAAAAAGAATGCCATGGAAAAATATCAGGACTTCCTTGCCCTCTGGAAAGACGCCGACTCAAATGTACCCATCCTGAAACAAGCCAAAGCGGAGTACGCAAGGTTGCGCCAAGTTCAGTGAATCGTGTGGCAACTGCGCCCTCACTGCATTATCAAGGCGACGATTGGCTCCGCGTTTAGCGTCATGCCCTGTCAAACAGAGGACGGTCTTTTCCGCGCGTCAAAAAATGCAAAGTGTTTCACACTGCGCCTCTTACCAGAACCTTCCCGGTTCTAGCCGATTGAAAACACACCCCTGATTTCCGTCACCCGCACCAGCAAGATGGCAACATTATTGCTATGTCCTGTATGTCAATAAACTCTATTAAATCAATAGGGTTTGTGGCAATATAACCGACATGAAGATCTCGCAAAAAGGACTCTACGCGCTACAGGCGATGATGATGCTCGCCCGCCACTACGACCAGGGAGCGATACGTATCCGGGACATCGCCTATGAAGAAGGGCTTCCGGAAAAATTCCTGGAATTAATTCTGCTCGAGATGAAGAACGCGCGCATGGTCGAAAGCGTGCGCGGGGCCAAGGGTGGATACCGCCTGCGCCGCCCCCCAGCCGAAATCCAGCTGAGCGAAATCATCCGGCTCATCGATGGCCCGCTCGCGCCCTTTGGCGATGCGGAACAATTGCGCGGGCTGATCGATCGGGATGCCGAGCATCGCTCGCTTTACCGCGTGTTTCTCGATGTTCGTGACGCTGCAGCCAAAATTCTGGAAAACACCAGCCTGGCGGACATTTTAGGAGGGTCCGGGGGAGAATCGGCCGGAACCCGGAAAAAATCGCGCAAGAAAAAGAACAAGGAGTCTGGCATTTTGCCGATAGTGCTCCAAGGTGGAAAAAATGGGTAACCGATCCGGGCTTATTGCAGTTTTGCTTCTGCTGGTTTCGACCGCGAGCTGGGGACAGACGACGCTTCGCGTAGGCGCGTTCCCCAATATCACGCATGCGCAAGCAATGATCGGCAAGACAAACGGCGCCTTTGAAAAAGCGATGGGTCCGCAGGTGAACATTCAGTGGACATCCTTCAATGCGGGGCCCTCGGCCATTGAAGCGCTCTTTTCCGGGGCGATCGATATGGCTTATGTGGGGCCGAATCCGACGATCAACGGATATGTGCGATCGAATGGCGGTGCGCTGCGAGTAATCGCTGGAGCCGCCAGTGGCGGCGTGTCCCTCGTGGTCCGCAACGATGCCGGAATCAATAAGCCCGAGGATTTTCACGGCAAGAGAGTGGCTTCGCCGCAGTTGGGAAACACCCAGGATATCGCCTTGCGGGCTTGGCTTCAGGCACACGGGCTGAAGAGCACAGACAAGGGCGGAGACGTACAGGTGATCCCCATGGCGAACCCCGATCAGCTCACCCTGTTTCTGCGAAAACAGCTGGATGCGGCATGGGCGCCCGAACCGTGGGCGACGCGGCTCATCCAGGAAGGTAATGGACGGCGGTTTCTCGACGAGCGCACTTTATGGCCGCAAGGTCAGTTTGTGATTACCAACCTGGTTGTCAGCACGAAGTTCTTGCAGGCGCATCCTGACCTGGTGAAAGCCTGGATCCGTGCCCACGTGGAACTCACCGACTGGATCAACGGCCACTTGCCGGAAGCCAGGAAGCTTTTGAACCTTCAGATCCAGAAAGAAACTGGCAAGGCTCTCCCCTCCGGCATTCTGGATGAGGCATTCCCGAGGATGCAGATCACGTACAACCCACTGCGACAGACATTGTTGACCTCCGCGCATTCAGCCTTCGAGGCCGGCTTCCTCGGCCGGCAGATGCCGGATCTTTCAGGAATATATGACCTTCGAAATCTGAATCAGGTCTTAGCGGAAACCGGAAGGAAACCAATTCAATGAAAGCCCATGCCGTATCTTCTTCTTCGGAAGAGCACCGGAGCCCTATCCGCCTGGCGCGCCCCAAGGGGCCGTGTTCGGTGACTCCATTCCGCCATGCGCCAACCGCCAGCGCGAAGGTTTCGCTGGACGGAATTTGCCTGAATTACAAGGTGAACGGCGGCCGTCATCTCTTGGCGCTTGATGACATTAACTTGCAGGTCCAGCCGGGGGAATTTCTCTGCATTGTTGGGCCCTCGGGCTGTGGCAAATCAACTTTGCTGCACTTGATTGCCGGCCTACAGCGAAGCACCTCGGGCACGGTGAAAGTGGACGGCAAGCTGGTCGAAGGACCTGGCACCGACCGGATCCTGATCTTCCAGGAGCTCGGCTTGTTCCCGTGGCTTACGGTTGGGCAGAACGTTGAGTTCGGGATGAAGATGAAAGGGATCTCAAAAACAGAGCGCCGGGAAAAAATACGCTACTACCTGCGGCTGGTTCACCTTTCCCAATTCGAGGACAGTTATACGCATCAACTTTCGGGTGGAATGCGTCAGCGTGTGGCGCTTGCCCGCGCTCTGGCCACCGAGCCTGATGTCCTGCTGATGGATGAGCCGTTCGCCGCCTTGGATGCTCAGACCCGCGATTTGCTGCATGACGAGCTGGAACGCATTTGGGCCGAGACTGGCCGGACAATTATCTTTGTCACCCACAACGTGCGAGAGGCGGTGCGTCTTGGGGGCCGGGTCGCGCTGTTCACTTTTCGCCCGGGCCGGGTGAAGCGTGAGTTCAAGATCGATCTGCCGAGACCACGTCAACTCGAGGATTCCAGTGTCGCAAGATGCGCCCGCGAAATCCTGGATGATTTGCGCGAAGAGATTAACAAATCTCTCGAGGAGGAATATGGCGACGGCCGCTAGCTTGACGATGCCGTCCGCGGCATACGGCAGCGCGTTCCTGAAGCGCTTCCTGCGGAAGGCAATTTTCTACGCAGTGGTTATAGGCCTGTGGGCGCTTTTGGCCCAGCTCAAGGTCTGGCCCAGCTATGTGTTTCCCACGCCTCGCGGCGTAATGGGCGCGCTATGGGCGGGCTTCGCCGACCACAGTTTCTGGATCGCCATCCGGGTAAGCATGCGACGAATGTTGCTGGGCTACAGCCTATCGGTCATCTTGGGGATGATTCTGGGACTGAGCATTGCCAGTAATAAATTTGTCGAGGAAACCCTGGGCGGCTTGCTGGTCAGTCTGCAAAGCCTTCCCAGCATCTGCTGGTTGCCACTGGCCGTGCTGTGGTTTGGGCTCACGGAAAAAGCAATTCTTTTCGTCGTGGTCATGGGCTCGCTGCTCTCTGTGACCATCGCCATGGAAACCGGACGCAAGCAGATGCCCAAGATATACGGGATGGCGGGACGGAATTTGGGCGCGCGCGGCTTTCCATTGTTCTGGCATGTGCTGTTGCCGGCCAGCTTACCGTACCTTATCTCCGGCTTGAAGCAGGGATGGGCCTTCGCGTGGCGCTCGCTCATCTCCGGCGAAATGATCTTCGTCAGCCTCGGACTGGGACAGTTGCTGATGATGGGCCGCGACCTTAACGACATGAGTCAGGTTATTGCGGTAATGGTTCTGATCATTGCTCTTGGGTACGCAGTCGATGGCCTTATATTTTGCAACCTGGAACGGCAACTACAGCGAAGATGGGGGCTAGAGCAAGCAAGTTAGTTTTCGGACCTCTCTCACGCAACAAAATTTAGAGATTCACGGCACAACATTGAATTGGTTAATGGACGGTCGTGCCGCACAGCATTGTGAAGTAACACTAGATATACGATGGAATTAGTAGTGTATAGTTTTGTAGTTTGAAGATGTCGCACCACCCAATCTGCGCGAAAAGCGTGAGCCAAAATTCAAGGAGTTGACGATATGCCACTCGCCGCAAAATTCCGAATCCTCATATTAGTACTCACCACAACCGCTGCCTTCGCTCAGAACGCGGAGTCCCCGTCTTCACCGGCGCAAACTTCGTCTCCGCCCCCCGCACACCACAGTGTGCATACTTCCAACAAGATCGGCAAAAAAGGGACTGCATCCACCGCCGTGCAGCAGGATGTGAAGGCCCTCCGTGAAATGGTAGCGGCGCAACAGGAACAACTGGAGTTGCAGCGCAATGAAATGGGCGAGCTGAAAGGACAGATCCAGCAGTTACTGGATGCTACGCAGCAGAACAACGCCGCTGCCCAGCGCGCGCAAAATAGTGTTGAGCAGGCGCAGACGACTGCATCGCAAGCCCAGCAATCCGCGACCGATGCGGAGCGACTGGCGCAACAGGCATCGTCGAAGGAGGCAGAAGTTACTGCCGCCCTGGCCGCAGTGGATACCCGAACCAGCACGCAGAACCGGGAGTTGAGCGCCCTCCAGTCTCTCGCCGGGCGGTTCCGGTTCACGGGCGATATCCGGATCCGGGGCGAGGATTATTTTCAGCACGCTCTTCCCGACCGCAACCGCGCTCGCCTTCGGGTGCGCTTCGGATTTGATGGACAGCTGAATGAAGATTTCATGGGCGGTATCGCTTTGGCGACCGGGACTCTGGGCGATCCCACCACCACGAATGAGACCTTAACCAATGTGTTCGATCGCAAGACCATCGCCCTTGATCGGGGCTGGATTACTTACAATCCGGTTGCGCATCACTGGCTTTCTGTTACTGGCGGCAAATTTGCATATTTGTGGCAACGCACATCGGTTACCGGTGATCCCGATCTCAATCCGGAAGGATTTGATGAGAAGGCTTCATTCAACCTGAATGGGCCATTCCTCAAAAATTTCACCGTGCAAGGGATTGAGCTTCTATATAACGAAAGCTCCGTTGGGCAGGACTCCTATGCGCTTGGTGGCCAGATATCGATGAAGTTGCAAGCCGGACCGTGGACCGCAACTCCATCCTTCCTAAGCTTGAAGTGGAACCGTCCAGACGCCATCCTGCAACAGAGTGCGTTCGCGGTCGGCGCCACCACTACGGGCGTAGGCGGAACAACGCCGATCGGGCCCTTCCCTGTTCCGGGAGAAGGTCCGGGTTGCGCGAAGGGGTTGTCGTTGCCGAGCTTCGCGCCGTGCGTATTTGCCCCTAACGGCATGACCAATGCGACTTTTGTCGACTCCAAAGGCGTCCCGCATTTTTATTCCGGCTACAATTATGCGGATTTCATCCTCAACAACCAGGTTAAGACGGGATGGGCCCGCCTGCCGGTGAACCTGCTGCTGGAATTCGAAGACAACCTCGATGCGGAGCATCATCCGCTGGACGCGAAGGGTAACGTACTCACTAATCTCGGAAGCCAGAACAAGGAATATGGCGCCGATTTCAGCCTGGGTCAGACCAAAAACCGGAACGACGTTCAGATTGGATATGCGTGGTTGCGGCAAGAGCAGGATTCAGTACTCGCGTCGTTTGCAGAAAGCGATCAGCGGGCCCCAACCAACATTATTCAAAATCGTTACTATCTGTGGTGGAAACCTCGTACCAACACAGTTGCCGGCATCACCTGGTGGCATGGACGCGTCCTTAATAGCAACCTGGAGAATAACGCCGCTCTGTTCAACAACTGGAGCACGGCAAATAAAGGAGCGACGATCAGCGCTCCCGGTCAGGTCGAGCCGTACCTGAACCGCTTCCAGTTCGACTTGATCTATACGTTCTAAGCCTGTGAGGAGCAATAGCTGGTACCGGCTGCGTTGGAATCGCAGCCGGAACCAGTGTTCTTCTGTGAGAGGCAAAACTGTATGAAATCCAGACGCGACTTCCTCAAGCGGATATCCGCTGCGGCCTTGGCCGTGGGTACAGCGCCATTTTTTGTGCCGCCACTTTCGTGGACATTACCCTATCCGGAGCAGCAAACTCTCGACCTGCCTGGCGAAGACGGTATGATCGTCCGCTCCTCCCGCTTCTTTGACCTCGAAACCCCGGTCGAATATCTCAATACCTGGCTAACTCCTGTTCCGCATTTCTTCGTTCGCAATCATACGCACGAGCCAAGCGAACTCAACGCTGCAGACTGGAAGCTCTCAGTGGGCGGAGAAGTTGAGAAATCCCTAACCTTGACCTTGGCTGAACTTGCCACACTCGAATCGCACTCGGTTGTGAACACGCTGGAATGCGCCGGCAACGGACGCGGTCTGCAACGTCCCCAGGTCCCTGGCATCCAGTGGGGAAAAGGGGCGGTCAGCACGGCACGATTCTCCGGCCCGCGTCTGCGTGACGTTCTGCAACGCGCCGGGGTGAAATCGACGGATAAACACGTCATGTTCCGTGGCCTCGACGAAGTTCCCGGGAAAGTCCCTCCTTTTATTCGCAGTATCCCGATCGAGAAAGCCCTTGATCCTGACACTCTAATCGCGACTCACATGAATGGAGCACCTCTGACCAAACACCACGGTTTCCCCGCGCGGGCCCTGGTGCCTGGATGGATTGGCGCTGCATCCATCAAGTGGCTCACCGAAATCAAGGTGCTTCCATCCGAATTTGCCGGCAACTTCATGAGCCCCGGCTACCGCTTTCCCAACCAACCCCCTAAGCCCGGCGACGCGGTGAAGCCCGAAGATACACACGTGATCACGGGATTGAACGTGAAGTCGGTAATCTCCGGGCCTCTGGATGGTTCCAGTCTCAAGGCGGGCAAGATCGCAGTTCATGGCGCTGCCTGGGCCGGGGAAGCCGACATA
This sequence comes from Terriglobales bacterium, assembly GCA_019241735.1. Lineage (GTDB taxonomy): Bacteria > Acidobacteriota > Terriglobia > Terriglobales > Acidobacteriaceae > JAFAWN01. The sequence goes on along the minus strand of JAFAWN010000172.1, from coordinate 1,675 downwards.
GTGAAAGTCGAGGTTTCCACCGACAACGGCGCGACCTGGATGGTGGCCACTTTGGGCCACGAACAGGCGCACTTTGCCTGGCGTCTGTGGGCATATGAATGGAAAGCCAAGAGCGGAGAATACACGCTCCTCTCCCGCGCCACCGACAGCCAGGGCCGCACCCAGCCTGCTACCCCGGTTTGGAATCCCAGCGGTTATCTGTACAACGCGATTGATCAGGTGAAAGTAAATGTGGCATAGCAGAGAGAACTCGAAGTTGTCCTATCAGGACTTTGTCGCGATGACGACTAAGAAAGTACGCGGGGAGCCGGCTTCGACTCTTGCGCCAGACGCGAGCCGGGCGTTTGCTCTCATCCTGATATTAGCTGGCGCGACATTGCTGCCGTTTGCTGCATTTGGCCAGAAGCAGTCTCGGACAACGACAGAAGATTTGCCGCCGGGTGCTATGCAGGCCAAGGCCACCACGGCTTGTCTCGAGTGTCACGAAGCGCGCATCATTCTTCAGCAGCGCCTGTCCAAGGCCGCATGGACAAAAGAAGTTGACAAGATGGTGAAGTGGGGAGCCCTGTTGGATGGCGCGGACCGCGATCCTCTGATCGATTACCTGAGTACGAACTTCAACCCTGATCAGCCGCCGTATGCGCCCCCGCGAAGTTCATCCCAGAAAAGCGCAACCTCAAGAAAACCGAAATAGCCGCGCCCCCCCCCGTTAGCGGTCCTCCGGAGCTGCTCCCAACCACACCTCGTCTTTACATCCGCTCGATTTCGGATTTCCACCCGTGCACTTCGCCTGTGCAGATTTATTCAAGCAACATTCAACTGCTGTTTATGTGACCGTAATCTTCCTCCCCTAGAGTTAAGCCGCGTGCTGGTCTCAAGGTCTTGGAAAAATACTCGGGAGGATCCTTATGTTGAAGACTTTTCATAGCGCCGCATGGCAACAACTTGCCCTGGGTGCGACGCTGCTTTCCACTCTAACGAATCTCATTAGCCCGCCGATGGTGCAGGCGCAGTCAAACTCCACCGCTACGCCAATCAAACACGTGATTGTAATTCTCGGAGAAAACCGGTCATTCGATCACGTCTTCGCTACTTACAAACCCAAGTCCGGAGAATCCGTTTCCAATCTGTTGTCGAAAGAAATTATCAATGCCGACGGCACACCTGGGCCCAATTATTCTTTGTCCGCTCAATATAGTGCGATCGATAGCACCAAAGTCGGGAACGGACTCTATTCCATCAGCCCTGACGACAAGACCATATATGCTCATGATCCGCCGGTGGTCGCGGGTGGCCCAACGAAGCCATACGTACCTAGCGTGGCAGTTGCCAAAGAACTCGAACCTGGCTTTTTGCCCAACAATTACTACAAATTCCTGACCACCGGCGGCACCGGGCTTCCCCCTTACACCGTTGTCGATTCGCGCATTCCCAATGTCAATAACCTGCCGGATGGAGTTTTCCAACTCACTCCGGGCGTGAAATACGACGATTACGCCAACAGCCCGGTGCACCGCTTCTATCAGATGTGGCAGCAGGAAGATTGCAGCGCGGCTTACAGCACGGAAGACAATCCCAGTGGCTGCCTGGCGGATTTGTTTCCCTGGGTGGAAGTGACGATTGGCGCGGGCAGTGACGGGTCCAGTGGCTCGACCAAGCCGCCGACCAGCTTCCT
>JAFAWN010000156.1 GCA_019241735.1 Terriglobales bacterium | reverse complement strand
AGGCGGGGCCGCGATCTCAATCCTTACGTCGGTTCGCTACATGGAAATTGAGCATGAGCACCATGGCGAGTTTTACTCTCTTTTGTTGTTTTCGGTAGTTGGGATGATGTGTATGGCCTCCGGCTTTGACATCGTGCTGATCTTCATCGGGCTGGAATTGATGGCGATCTCTACTTACGTGCTGGTGGGATTCCTGCGCCGGGATCAGCGTTCCAACGAGGCAGCGCTGAAGTACCTGCTGCTGGGAGCATTTTCGTCGGGAATATTTGCCTACGGCTTGTCCTTGTTCTATGGCATCACCGGTAGCACGAATCTTCAGGGGATCGCGCGAGGAGTGCAGCAACAGATGGCGGCGCACCAGAACCATGCGGACCCAGTTCTGGTGGTCGCACTATTGACGACCGCCACGGGGTTATTCATTAAAATCGCCGCTATCCCGTTTCACCAGTGGCTGCCGGATGCGTACGAAGGGGCGCCCACCATGGTGACCGGCTTCATGTCAGTGGCAGTCAAGGCTGCTGCCTGGGCGATGCTGCTGCGAATTTTCCTGTGGGGCCTGTATCCCTTGCGCACGGTCTATGTGCCACTGTTGATCTTCGTTTCGATCATAACCATGACCGGGGCAAATTTTGCCGCACTCACCCAGAATAATCTGAAACGGCTGTTGGCTTACTCCTCGATCGCCCACGTCGGATATATGTTGCTGGGTTTGGTCGCGCTGGCGTCCGTCGCTTATCCGGCGCCGGCGTTTTTCGATGGCTTCAAAGGGATACTGATCTATCTGCTGGTTTACACTTTTATGAATCTCGGTGCTTTTGCGGTCGTAACTTCCTTGCGGCAGCGGGACGTCATCGGAGACGAGATTGACGACATTGCGGGACTATTTTTTCGCGCGCCCACAAAAGCCATTCTAATGCTCATTTTCCTGCTGTCCTTGGCCGGAATCCCACCACTGGCCGGCTTTTACGGGAAATATTTTATCTTCCTCAGCCTGATGGAAAGCGGTCACTACGTCCTAGCGTCGCTCGCTGTGCTCTATGCAGTGTTCGGACTTTACTATTACATGCGAATTGCGAACGCAATGTTTATGCGTGAGGCGTTGGACAGGACACGGCTGGCGGTCAGTCCCGGCATGGTCGTGGCCCTGGGCGTGACCGCATTAGCGACAGTCGCCATTGGCATATATCCCGAACCCTTCATACGCGCGGTTAACTGGTCGATGCATCTGGGGTAATTTCCGAAGCGTATTTCCTGTCTTTTCTGCTAACCTTTGGCGGTGAGTTCACGTTCTCACGGTCCCGAAGATCGCAATCCCTGGACTATGGTGGCGCGATATTCGGAAATTGGATTCATCATTCCCGCGGCGGTTGTTCTCGGTCTTCTGCTGGGCAAGCTGCTGGATTATTGGCTGCATACTACGTGGCTGTACATTGCGGGCTTGGTATTTGGCGCGGTAGTGGGTTTCATCGACATGATGCGCCGGGCCATTGCCTCCACCAGTGACGAAAAGTAATTTCGTGCGATTCGCGGATCAAATCCAAGATGCCCGAGATGCGGAGCGCTTTTACGGTGGCGCGTTAGCGCGGATCCTGCGCGTAATCCTGGTCGCAGGCATCGTCTTGTCGCCGTTAGTGTGGAGGGCGTATGGAGCTGCGCCGGCGGCCGGATTTCTTCTCGGAGCATCAATCTCATACTTGAATCTTCAGTGGCTGGCGCGCGGGGTAGAGGGCCTCGGGAGTCGGATTGTGAGCGCGGTTGAAGAAGGGGATCCCACAACTCGGACGTCTTCGACGCGTGAGAAGGGAACCGTGATTCTGCTGCGGTTCCTACTTCGCTATTTTTTGATCGGCTTAGCCGGCTATGTTACATTTGTTGGTTGGCCGACGGCATTTCGCGGACTTCTCGGGGGCCTATGCCTGGCAGTCGCGGCTATGATGTGCGAAGCCGCGGTTGAGGCCTACGGCGCGATTCGACACGGGTTTTAAACTCATCACGCAGCAACCTTGAATGAATCATTTATTTTTTACAGAGCTTTTGAATCGCGCGTTTGCCGGTCCAGTCACCGCAATTCTGGAAATTATCGGAATTGTTCCGCATAATCCCAAAGCCCCAATCCCCGATCACGTCGCAATGCAATTGTTAGTGGTTCTTCTCCTGACCGCATTTTTTGCGATTGTTCGAAGCCGGTTGTCGGTGGATAATCCGGGAGCGCTGCAACACGGAATGGAATGGGCTGAGAACTTCGTGGGAAATCTAGCCCACGAAACTATCGGAAGTCACTACCACGACTATCTTCCATATCTGGTTGCGCTTGCTCTGTATATCCTGACCTGCAACTTAATCGGCCTGATACCGGGGTTCGGCTCTCCGACCGCGGTGCCAGTTGTGCCTTTGGGATGCGCGGTGGTTACTTGGGCTTACTACCACGTCCAGGGGGTGCGGGCGAACGGCCCAATCGGGTACCTCAAGCATTTTATGGGGCCGGTATGGTGGCTGGCGCCGCTGATGTTCATTATTGAAGTTTTCAGTCATCTCGCGCGCGTGTTGTCACTCACCATCCGTTTATTCGCGAACATGTTTGCCGGGGAAATGGTGACCCTGGTTTTCTTTTCCCTGATCCCCATCGGACTTCCTATTCTCTTTCAGGGATTGCACGTAGGGGTGGCATTAATCCAAACATATATATTCGTTCTTCTGGCCTGCGTGTATCTCGGCGAGGCCACGGCGCACGAGCACTAGATTTTTCCGGCATTAAACCTGCCGCCGAGCGTGAGGGCGTCTGCACGAGGATGACGTCAACCACCCACTGG
>JAFAWN010000335.1 GCA_019241735.1 Terriglobales bacterium | reverse complement strand
TCTCGGCTATCGCTGGCCTCAAGAAAGTCAAGTTGGATTCGCAGGAGGTTCGGTTTGTGATCGCCAGGCATTCGCCTCTGCGCACCTCCTAAGTCGGACTGCTAATCGGCCCAGCGGAGAAAAGTGAGGAATAACTGCCTCTGAGTGCTGAACAGTCTATCGGAATTGCGGGCGATTTCTGCGATTTTTGCAGGGATACGGAGGAGTTTTCTCTCCAACCCTGACTCTATGGCGGGGCGGAGTGAATTCGAACCCTCGATCCAGCTTTGAAAACATGGAGGCCGGCGCTTGCTTAACTGCCGGCTGATAATCCCGGCTGAACATCCCATTAGAAAATTGAGTTGGTGCTAGCGTAGAAGGATTTCGTCGGGCGCCGCGGCCAAATCACAAAATTGATCTCCAGTTAGATAGCAGCAGCTTAATAGCTGCTTAATCGCAACTCTTGCGATAGGCGGGCTCAAACTGGTCCAGTTGCGCCTCATGCTGGCTGGTGAATTTTCCGCCGGGAGTTTTGCCATAGAGCTCCGAGCCCGGGCAATAGTAAAGCGCGGTGTGCAGGTCAACCCATACCTTGGCATTCGGGTTTCCCAGATAAACCGGCGCGGGAGGAGCTTCGGCCAAACCGAGATTCACCAGCAAATCTTCAAAAACGGTGAGGTTGGGCGCGGGAGCACCCTTCTGCCCAGCTTTCGCCATCGTTGCCCCTGGCGCAATGCTCTGCACCGGGTTGCCCCATCCAGATAGCGCGATCAAAATGGTGATCCCCGCAACCGCCAGGTAGATATGGGCGCGATAGCTATCCCAAACCTGCGCCAGCCACCTTCCGGCTTCAGTATCTTTGCCCAGCGAATGGAGCAGCTCACGAGATTTCGCCAGAAAGTTGCGGACTGAACCCAGCGCCGTCGACGAGCCAGCCGGCACACCGGATATGGAGGGCACTTCAGTTTCGGAAGCCGCCAAGCCCGCATCGTCAAAAGTTGCGGCTTGGCTGGCCACGATGTCCTCAAGCATTGCGGTGCTATCACTCGATGCCGGACCGGCGTCCAGTTCGGTACTTGCGGCTGCCAGATCTGCCGGCTGTTCCCGGGTGTCCGAAGCCTGCTGCATGTACCATAGCGACGCCCATTTACTCTGTAGCTCTCCCGCGGATGGCTCTTGACCGGGGCGGGCAAGCCCACAAGAACCGCAGAAAAGTTCCTGCGCCCGCAATGGACGCTTGCATCCGCGGCATACGTCGAGGCTAAGTGCTGCTTGCTCCTGATTTGCGGCTCCGGATTCGGCGCTACCAGCGGCAGGGTCCACCAGGGCCTCGGCAGCGGCACCTGTCGTCATCGCGCCCGGAGGCGCAACCACATTAAGGCGCTCCAGCTGCGGCTTGATTTTCTCGAGAGCCTGGAGCATGCTCGCGCGCTCGGCGGCAACTGTCTGCTTGCGGTCCGATTCGGTGGCGCGGGCCAGCGCCTCGGTCACCAGTCCCGCCATGAGCTGGCAGGTGCGGACGTGCTGTTCCTGAAAAACGTTGGCCTTGGCGAAACGCAGTTCGATAACCCCGGCTACGCGCCCCTCGTAATGTACCGGCACGGCAAGCAGCGCCTTCACCCCGCGTTCCTGGCAAAGCGAGTATCGCAACCGCGGATCCCCTTCCACCTGCGGTGAGCGAAGGCTCTGGCCGGTACGGAGGCAATCTGCCGAAAGCGAGGAATCCAGTGGCACTCTGGCTCCCGTTTCCCCGAAAGCCATGCCCGAGGCGCCGGCGTAGATGAGCTGTCCGCCGTCGAGCAGCCCCACAGCCGCGCCATCTGCATTTGCGATCTTCTGCGCGCGCTCAGCAATGAAGGCGGCACTCGCCTGAAAGTCCATCTGCTGGCTGTGAATGCGTCTTTGGGTCTCTACAATTTCAGATAAAGTCTGGGTCGGATCGGCTTTCGGTTCCCGCGCCAGCAAGCGCTCATTGTGCTGCTGGAGGACATAAGCGGCAGAGAGCAGCTGCTGGAAGGATTGCTCATCCAGAATTGGCTGGCTCGTGGTGGAAAGCTGTGGACTCAATCTGCCAGGACCTCAACGGGCGACTTCGGTTAAAGCTGAACGCAGTATTCTAATGCAATTGGCGGCCCAAAGTCGCGTGAGGATAAATGGGAGCTTTTCCCCAGCCATGGCCCAATGACAAATACTGGTAGCCTTGGGCAGTTATGAATAAGCCGTGAAGTCCTTGAGGATACAGGGGATCGAAGCAAGACATCCTACAGGGGAGCACCCAAGGGACAGGCTGATAGGCAACACGCTAGGACCGCTTCTAGTACATTCGAATTAGACACTTCGTATACTGCAAACTTTTGCAGTGGATGTGCCGACGGTTCTCCTTAAAAAACTCGAGAGCCTGAAGCGGCGGAAGCTTGCTGCCGCGCGGTGCCGTTCCTGTTCCGGCGGCATAATCCCAATTCGGCCTTGGTTCGTGTGTGCTGGGCGCCGGGTTGAGAGCCATCCGCACACCCATCAGTATGTTGTTGACCATCCCTAGTTTGAACCGTTCCCACCCGCAGCGAATGTTTGGCGAAACAATTGCTGTTACTTGCTCACGCTGCCACTGCGATCACTGAATCGACAGACAAGCCATTGACCGCAGGGCGCAGGCAGTCAGAGGACGGGAAATGCTAAACCTGAGTGACATCAAAATTACCCAACGCGATCAGCAGGTGCTGCGGCTATTGGTACAGGGGTGCAGCAACAAAGATATTGCCGGCCAGCTTCACATCAGCCCCCGGACCGTCAAACAACATTTGCGAACGCTGTTTTTGCGGGCAGGAATCACCACTGGGCGCAAGCGGGTACGCCTGGCGACTGCGATGTTCGAAAAGGAGCGGATGAAATCATGCAACCATGCGCCGAGTTAACTGCGAAAGAATTCCGGGTCTCGCTTCTGGTGTGGGAAGGTCTCACCATCGGGAAATCGCCCATATCATCGGGACAACGGAACAGGTCATCAAAAATTACCTGCGCAACACCTTCGACAAACTTGGCGTCTGGAGCCGTTTGGAGCTCGCGCTCTACGTTGCAGGGCACGGCGGAGCAGCGTGGCGGGCCGGGCATGAGTTACAGCCCGAGCCACTTGTCGCAGACGGACTGCCGCAGCCACACTTATAAATTTCTCCTCCCGGTTTGCTTAAGATTGGCGACCAGCTTTTGCAGCCGCGCGGTGTCGTCAGCGGTCATGGCATCAAACCGGATCCCTACTCCAAATCCCGGAGTGCTGGTGGTGACTGTGCCCGCCGCCCAAACTTTGCTCTGCTCAATCCACAAGCCGATCTTCAACTTAGTACCGGTCTTCAACGGGATTGGCATCTCCACAAAGCAGCCGCCGACGCTCAGGTCACCCGTCTTTCCCCAAATCAGCGCGCCCTCTTCAGGATGAAGTTCCACCGAACTGCTGCACTTCATTCGCGGATGCCGGCGGCGCTCCGCGGCTTTTGGATCGGGCCGGTAATTGTCCGGTGCCGGAGCGGGTAAAGGAAAGTCCCAGAGCACGTTTTCCGGCGCCATATTTTGCAGCCCGATGTGACCGGCTTCCGGGGTTTCCGGCGGGCCCACCCACCGCACGCGAAAGCGGCCTTTAATTTTGCCGTAGGTGATCCCGACGACGTCATCCGGCTTTACCTGTGCCTTGAGGCCGGCCAACTGCACACCTTCGCGGCTGACATCGACGGTGGATAACTGTTCGGAAAAGATGCGGCCGCTGCTGTCGGTGCCGAAAATCCGCACCGCTACCTGCGTTTCTGTTCGCGGCTCCCGCCGGTTACCCATACAAACTGACCCTTCTTGTGGCCATCGGCTAAGCGGTAAGGATAGTAGTGCAGGCGGTGGCGATAGGCAAATCAGTGATTAAGCCGCTTACCCTAGGTAAATGTGCTGCAAAGAGACATGAGTCCGCAAAACCTTGCAGCGGGTACCAGCGGCCGATCCTGCGGCGGACGCAACCTGCCTTGGCGCAACCACTTAAGTTTGTGAGGCGCGGCACTGAAATTGCTTTTTAACCAGCGAGGTTGTGTGTCGCAGCGGATTTCCCTTTCCCCCGCAGAACCAGGCTGCTAGAACAAGGCTGCCCAGAACCAGGCTTTTTGCGATGGGCCCATAACTGTGGGCCGAATAATTATGGCTTACAAGGAAACATTCTGGATGGCTTGCGACTCAATCGAGCAGTTACGCGCCGAATATGGCCCGTTTCATACTCGATTGGAGGCGGAACGCGAGGCACGGAATCTGGGATTTGGATTTCTGCTGCGCTACGAGCATCTGGTAGGCGATCAGGACGACATTCAGGAAGTCCGCTGCATCTTCATCGAATTGCCGCCGCCGGCCACGGATGGCATCCATTCCGCATTGCGGCTGCACACCCGTTGCGCCACCTGCGGAGAGTCCGCGGTGCATGAGCTCTCATGGCGGGCCGAAGTGTGGGCTGATATCCACGAGTTCGAACACCTGCGCCACCGTGTCCGCCTCTTCGCGCAAACTCGCGCCGAAGGGCTCAAAGAAATCTCCGACTGGCGCGATGCCTGCGCCTAGGCCGGCCCGGGCTTGCTAGCTCCGCAATGTGTAATCAATCATTTTTTGCTACTCTTAATTTTGCTACTCTTAATTTAGCTGGGGCGCCCGGATTTTGGAGCGGAACCGCTGCTACCACTTTATGATGCTGCTCATTTCTCTGATTCTCGCCTTGATTCCCATGCTGGGGATCGTGGGCATTGCCCTATACGGCTCGCTCACCACCGTGGATGGACTGTTCATGGCGCTGATTCTGCTGACCATTGCCGGGATCTTCGGACTTAATGCGCTCTACGAGCTGCGCAAAGCCAGGCTAAATCACGCCAATCCCGGACGCGCAGCCGGCAAGAACGGGTCGAGGACGGACGCAGCCTTCGCCTTTCCCGGCGCACTAAAACAGCGCGGACGCGTTGCCAGCGTGCAGTTCTTTGAGTCACACGTGGGCCAGCCCAACCGCTCGATTGTCACTTTGGCAGAGAGTCCCAGTTCCTTTCAGACGCTGGTGCTCGATGGCGACGTCCGCAACGCGCTGCCCTTGGGACAGAAGGTCGAAGTCACCATGCGCAAGCAAAACGGCCTTAATGTACTGCTGAACGTCAGCTATTCTTAATCAGCCGGTCCCCGGACACTGCTGAACCTAGCGCAGATGATGGGTGGCCCAGCCTTTCGCGATCTTTGCGAAGGCTGGGCATATATCCCTTTTGCACAAACCGTTAAAGCCGGCCCCAGTCCACTCTTCCCTCATTCTGCCTCCAGCCGGAGGTCCCACGAACTGACACAGCGTATGCCAGCAAAAACTTGGAAGGTCCCTTCATGCATGTTGACAATTTTTCAAACAGGCGTATGGTGGGGGGAATTTCAGGACGCCCACCCGGCAATCTGGTTCCAAAAATTACGATGCGTTAGTCCTGATCCAGTGCCATCCCTTCAGGTGAATTATGAAACTTAGAGTGATAGCTGTGCTAATCGGCGCTGGCATGATTTCGGCCGCATCAAGTGGCCAATCACTGCCCAATCAATTTCCCCTCCCAAACAGTAGCGGGTTCCTGGAAACATATAACATTAACAACGCTCCGATTAGCTTGACCGGAGCCTTCTTCCAGTCGCTGGGAACCAACGGCAGGTCTTGCGCCTCTTGCCACCTGCCCACGGAGGGCTGGACTGTTTCGGCAGCCGAACTCCAGTTGCGTTTCCTTTTATCCCAAGGCCTGGATCCGATCTTCCGTACTAACGATGGCTCCAACTGTGACCAAAACATCGATGTCTCAACCTTGCAAGGCCGGCGCAAGGCGTACAGCCTGCTAATCAGCAGGGGCTTGATTCGAGTTGCCTTATCCGTGCCTGCCAATGCTGAGTTCACCGTCCAGAGCGTCATCAACCCTTATGGATGTGGGGATACGTCGACGCTTTCCATGTACCGCCGTCCGCTTCCGGCCACCAATTTGCAATTTCTCAGCACCTTAATGTGGGACGGACGTGAATCCACTGCACCCACCACTTCGAAGATCACCTATCCCAATCCTGGGCAGGCGCTACTGGCAGACTTGGCCCATCAG
>JAFAWN010000381.1 GCA_019241735.1 Terriglobales bacterium | reverse complement strand
CCCATGGACGGCTGATGAATCAGGATTCTCGAGTTGGGCAGCGCCAGACGTTTCTTGGGCTCTCCCGCCGCCAGCAGCAACGCCGCCATGCTCGCCGCCTGTCCGATGCAGATCGTGGTGACGTCGTTTTTCACATACTGCATGGTGTCGTAAATCGCCATGCCGGCGGTAATCGAACCACCGGGGGAATTCACGTATAACTGGATGTCTTTTTCCGGATCTTCCTGCGCCAGGAAAAGCATCTGCGCGATTACCAGGTTGGCAATGTTGTCATCGATCGGCGTGCCGATAAAAATAATGTTGTCGCGCAGCAGACGGGAATAAATATCGTAGGCCCGCTCCCCTCGCCCGGTTTGCTCTATCACCATTGGAACCAGCATCATGCGTGGGTCGTTCACGTTCACCTTTCACACTCCTGTCCATGACTGCCGAATTTCGGGGGGATCGAAAGCGGCCCGCCTACGCGGACTGATGGTACAAAAAATCGAGGGTCTTTTCGCTGCGGATTCTATTCCGGATTCTATCCAGTGCTCCATCACGTGTCAATCGCGCGCGGATCGCTTCCGGCGGTTGCTGCGATTGTTTTGCCAGAGCCTGTACCTCGCTTTCGATTTCTTCAGCGCCGACTTCGATTTTTTCCTCTTCGGCAATTCGCTCCAGCAGTAGCGATGCCTTCACTTCCTGCACAGCCTGATCTCGTTGTCCAGTCCGCAAGCGCGCAAAGTCCATTTTCTTGATCGCTTCCGGCTTCATTCCCTGCGCTGCCAATGCGCGCAAGCCGCGCTCCAACCGGACATCGATCTGACGCTCCACCAGCGCCTCGGGAATCTCGAACTCGTTACGCTTTACTAACTCCGAAAGCAGCTTGTCCTTGGCTTCGTTTTCGGCGTGCTGTTTGCGTTCCGCCTCCATGCCCTCGCGAATACGCTTGCGCACATCGTCGAGCGTAGAAAACTCTCCCAATTCCTTGGCGAACTGATCATTCAAGTCCGGCACATTCTTCTGCTTGATGGAGTCAATCTTCACTGTGTAGGTGAAGGCTTTGCCGGCCAACCGCTGGTCGGCGGAATCAGCCGGATAAGTCACTTCGAAGCTGCGCGTGTCCCCTGCACTGGCCCCGCGCAAGTTCTCGGTAAATTCCGGCATCGTGTTCTTGCCGCCAATTTCTACCAGGATGTCATCCATGTGGACTGGCTTGGCGGGTGGTTCCTCCGCCGCATCCGTAGCGGAAGGTCTTGGAATACCGTCGAACGACACCTGGGCAAAGTCACCATCCGCCAGTGAGCGGCCCTCAATTGGGGTAAACGTCGCGTGCTGCTCCCGCAGGCTGTTCAGTGCTTCTTCAACTTCTGCGTCAGTGACGCTGACATCTTTTTTCTCCGCGCGCAGCTCTTTGTATCCTTCGGCGCGGATCGTCGGCATAACCTCGAAACTCGCCTTGAAGCGCAGCGGTTCACCTTCTTGCAGGTGCAGATCGGTAACGCGCGGCTGCGAAACTGGCATCAGGCCCAGCTTTCCGGTTTCCTCGCGAAAATACCGCGGCACCAGCGCATCTACTACGTCGTTTTGGATGTCCTGGGAAAATCGCTGTTTGATGATCGAAGCCGGCACATGCCCGCGCCGGAAGCCGGGAATACGCGCCAGCTTCTGATATTTCTGGATGCGGGTTTCAGTCTCGCGAGCCACTTCCTGCGCGGGAATCTGAATCTCGATCTCGCGTTTCGTGCTGCTGGGGGTCTCTTGAGTGCTCACAATTTGAGTGTAAGGACATCTGGCTTCCATCGTCAAACCGCGAAAGGTGCCTTTAGTCATCAGGGGACGGCTTGGATCAGTCGTATGCAAATATACAAACCCTTTTGCCGCCCGAAATTTGCCGGCGCTGCGCGATGCCGCTCTGCTCCGGTAAAGTTGTAGTGAATGGATCCTGAAGTTCCCGCGTGGCTCACCCAATTGAATCAGGAGGTGATTTCGTGTGTCCGCTGTCCGCGTCTGGTGGCCAATCGCGAACTGGTGTCGCGCGAAAAGCGCCGTGCCTACCGGGATTGCGAATATTGGGGCAGGCCGGTTCCAGGATTCGGTGATCCCGAAGCCCGCACATTGGTGCTTGGTCTTGCTCCCGGCGCGCATGGGTCAAACCGCACTGGGCGGCCGTTTACCGGCGACGCATCCGGAAAATTTATGTATCCGGTGCTATACGAAACCGGCTTCAGCAATCAGCCTTACGCTACCCATCGCGGCGATGGACTGAAGTTAATAAACCTATACATCACTGCCGCAGTCCG
>JAFAWN010000140.1 GCA_019241735.1 Terriglobales bacterium | reverse complement strand
CCCCTGGACCTAGCTGGTTCCTTGCCAGCGGCGGATTCATGTTGGCTGGGGTTTTCATGATCGGCCTGCCTGCGCGTCGTCGGCATGGCATAACCATGCTGGTTTTAGCGGTCGCCGTCAGCTTAACCGCGGCTGTGGGGTGCGGTGGTGGCAGCAGCGCAGCGCCTCCGAGTACCCCGGCGCCAGTCGTGAAACAGACCACGTCCGCGACCTCCTACACGGTGACCGTAACCGCAGCTTCTACCACTGGGGGCCTTTCTCACTCCACCGGGGTAATCGTGACCGTACAATAGCCGGATCCTAACGCCGGCAGTTGCTGTGCGCACGCGGAACTTGTATAACGGCCGGGATGCGGTCGATCTGCAATCTACTCTTTGCCATTTTCCTCCTAGCAGCCGCGGGGGCAGCTCAGGACATTTCTGTGGCTGCTGCCGCAGACCTCCAATTTGCCTTCCAGGACGTTTCCTCGAGGTTTGAAAAGGAAACGGGGAAAAAGGTGAAGTTGATTTTCGGCTCCTCCGGGAATTTTTATGCCCAGATCCAGAATGGCGCACCGTTCGACCTGTTCTTTTCTGCGGACAAGCTGTATCCGCAAAAGCTCGAAGCCTCGGGATTCGCCGAGCCCGGCACGCTTCAGTTCTACGCGACCGGGAAAATCGTGCTTTGGGTACGGGCAGATTCAAAGCTCGACTTGAGCCGCGGGATGCAGGTCTTGCTCGACCCCACGATCACCAAGATTGCCATCGCTAATCCCGAGCATGCTCCCTATGGACGCGCGGCGGTGGAAGCGATGCGCCGTGAAAACATCTACGACCGGATTTCCGGCAAATTTCTGCTCGGCGAAAACATCGCGCAGACGGCATTATTTGTCACCACTGGAAACGCCGATATTGGCGTGGTGGCGCTTTCTCTCGCGCTTGCCCCCGCGATGAAAGATAAGGGGAGATATGTAGAGGTTCCGGCGAAGGATTATCCTGCGATCGAGCAGGCGGCCATCATCCTAAAATCGTCCAAACAAAAAGCCACTGCACGCAGCTTCCTGGCATTTGTGAAATCGCCGCAGATCCAGGGCGTGCTGCGCGGCTACGGCTTCGCGGTTCCCGGCGAACATTAGTTTGATTTCGATCTCGCGGGATTAGGATTTTTCCTCGCGGCGGCGAAGCCAATCCAAAAACATTTGCTCAACCGGCTTATCGTAGGTCATCGCCATATGGCGAACGGTGTGCCCGCTGACAAAATGACACACTTCTTCGGCCATATTTTTGGCGTGATCACCAGCCCGCTCGAGCGACTGGGTCATAAAGATGACCTGCAGGCTGGCCTGGCGCTGAACGTTTTCGGGATTCTCGATATGACGCAGAAAGATCAGGTTTCTAAGGCGGTCCATCTCGGCGTCAGCGCGCAGGATTTCGATCGCCTTCTTAACGTCGCGCGTAGAGAATGCCAAACCTGCGTCTTCCAGCATTTTTTCCAGCACGGTGGCCATTTGCGTAACATCGCGAGTGTCCTCAAGATCAAGGCGGCCGGCCGCTGCCTGTGCACTGCTGCCAAAGCTGAACAGGAGGTCGCCTATGCGTTCCAGTCCAATCATAAATTTCATGCAGGCAAGCAAATGGCGCGCTTCTTGTTCGCTGACATGAGTGATGGCGGCGGTTACGCCGGCATCAATTTCCCTGTCCAGGTTGTCGAGTTCTTTCTCTCGTTGCCGCAGGGTATCGAGCAGCTGGTCCGAACCTGTGGCGATGCCGGCAGCGGCAATCCCCGCGGCTTCTTTAGCCAGGCGGCACGCCGCGATCGTGTGGTCAACCAAACGCCGGTACGGTGGCTCCGGATCACCCGCGCTAAAAGTCGCTGTGCTCACAGCCAAATTGCTGCGTAGAAATGTGGTGCTTGGGCCGCTTCCCCCTTCGCCGCTTTCTCGCTTGCGCAGATTTCCCGGCACGATAGCAGTATAAGAACGTGGTTATGGGGGTTGGTTAACGGAATGTGAATTTACAGAATCAACCCACTAATCTGCGGACGCCACGGGAAGTGTAAAGAGAAAAGTGGACCCATGATTGAGTTCGCTTTCAGCGCGGATTGTGCCGCCGTGGGCAATCACGATGTGTTTGGCAATCGCCAGTCCCAATCCTGTTCCCCCGGACTCGCGCGAACGGGCTTTATCCACGCGATAAAAACGCTCGAAAAGCCGGGGCAGGTGTTCGGAAGGAATGCCGGGGCCGACATCCCGAACATAGAATTCAATGGCGCGAAACATAGGCCGCGCCCCCAAAACAATTTTCCCACCTTCTGCCGCATATTTTAATGCGTTGTCGAGAAGGTTAGAAAGGACCTGGTGGATTGCCTCGCGGTCGGCGCGCACCGGGAACGACGCGGCCTCTTCGACGCTCAGTTGAACCCCGTGTCCGCGGGCCCGTTCCGAAAAACTTTGCACCGCTTCGTACAGCAGCTCGCCCGGAATCACCGGTTGCAGGTCAAAACGCTGCTCGCCCGACTCAACCCGCGCCAGGGTCAGCAAGTCTTCCGTCAAACGCGCCATTCGGGTGGCATTTTTGCGGATGATTTCCAGGAAGTCGCGCGCATGATTGTTCTCTGGCGCGCTGTCCAGCAGGGTTTCCGTGTATCCCTGGATGGATGTAAGCGGGGTACGAAGCTCATGCGAGACGTTGGCGATGAAATCGCGGCGGGTCTTTTCCACCCGTTCGGTTTCGGTGAGATCGCGGAGGACTGCCACCGCCCCACCGCCGGGCATAGGGGAAGCGGTCACTTCGAACGTGCGTGGCGGCAGAATCGAGTTTGCGCGCGAAGTAATAGTCTGAGAAATAGCGTTGGCACCGCGCACTGCCGCGAGGAAATCCGGATCGCGGACGGTCTCAACCAGCGGTGCGTTCAGCCTAGTCCCCTGCGGGATCAGCCGGTCCATGGCTGAGTTGGCCCACTGCAGGCGATTGTCTGAGCTGACCGCAACGATTGCGTCCTGCATGCTGTTCAGCAAAGTTTCAAGTTGCTGCTGGCTTGTCCGGAGCTCGGCAAAGCTGTCCTCAAGATGCTTTGCAGCCAGGTCCAGCGCGGCTGCAATTTGGCCGATGGAATCGTTGGAGGAGTCCGTCAGCCTGGAGGTGAAGTTGCCGGCGGCAATGCTTTGGGCAAATCTCAGGATGCCCCGCAACCGTCGTTCGACAGCAGCAGCCATGACTGCGGCAACCAATAATGCCGCAACAAAGGCCACGACGGCACCCTTTAACAGTGGCACCCAAATGCGGGAGGTAGCCGCTTCAACGCTGGAAAGAGAATAAGCCAGCCGCACTGCGCCCCCGGAGACAGGCGCTGCTACGTAAAGGTAGGGCACCTCCAATGCGCGGCTGGGGCGAGTGTCAACTCCAATCTGTCCGCTCAACGCTGCGGCAAATTCTGGACGGTGCGCGTTGTTTTCCATCGAGGCCGCCTGCACCTCGGAATCTGCTAGGACGTTGCCCTGGGAATCGATGACGGTAGCACGGGCGCCTGCAACGTGGCTTTCTTGCGAGACTATGTCCTGGAGCTGATATTGGCGGTCGGTGTTAATCCGGTTTGCCAGCATTATTGTTTTCTGCTGCAGATTGCGCTCAACTTCCTCTCGGAGAGAATTCTCCCACGCCCGCCGCAGGGGATATTGCAGGACTAACGTGGTGCTCGCTATGAGAAGAGCAAATACCGCCAGCAGTTTTAAGAATATGCGGTTCCTCACTTCGGGACCTCGAAGCGGTAACCGGCGCCCCGGACAGTCTTTAGATAGCGGGGGTCTTCGGGATCGGCTTCAATTTTTTCGCGGATGCGGCGTACGTAAACATCAACCGAGCGGGGAGTGACATAGGCGGTGTCGCGCCATACCGAATCCAGCAACTGATCGCGCGAAAAGACGCGACTCACGTGCCGCGCAAAATATTCCAGCAACCGGAACTCGGTAGCCGTCGTAGTGACCGGGTTTCCGCGGACCGTTAAAGTCATGGACGCGGGGTCGATTTCGATTTCCCCCAGGTGCATGGCGTTATGCGAAAGCGGCCGCTCGAAGCGCCGCAATACTGCCTTCACGCGCGCCACCAGTTCTCTGGGGCTGAA
>JAFAWN010000120.1 GCA_019241735.1 Terriglobales bacterium | reverse complement strand
TTTGGTGGGCATGCTGCCAATCCCCACACGATATCGCTGGTCGCCTTTGACATCCGTCAGAATCGGCTGCACGGTAAACGTCTTCTGCTGTCCGTCGCGCAAAACGGTAATTGTGATGGGCTTGTCCTGGGTCCGCTTGAGCATGTCAATCATCGCTTCCAGGCCCTGAAGTTTTTGCCCATTGACGGTCACGATTTCGTCGCCCACCTTAATACCGGCCTTGACTGCAGGATAATCCGGGGTCAACGCGGTAACGGTGAAATTCGGTTCTTTGGGGGCCCATCCTGCTGACCCCATCTGGTTGGTGCCGTAAGCCTCGGGCACAATCGTTTTCTGGAAGGTTTTCCCTCCGCGTTCGATCGTAAGGTCAAGCGGCTGGTTCGGGCTCAAGGCTTCCTTGGGACCAACCTGCTCCCAAGTGGGATTCTGAATGTCGTCGATGCGCGCGATCCGATCGCCGGGAACCAGCCCGGCTTTCGCCGCGGGCGTATCCTCCATGACCCAGCCGATGACCGCAGGTTCGTCTGCCACCGCCGGATACTCGTAATGCACCATGTAAACGCCGGTCAGCAGGACAATCGCGAGCAGGATGTTCATCGTCGGTCCGGCCACCGCGATGATGAAACGGTGCCACCGGGGATGCGATAAAAACTCTCCGGGATCGCCGCTGCGGGCATCCATGGGATTCTCGCCGCTCATCTTGACGTATCCGCCCAGCGGAAGCAGCGCGATGCGATAGTCCGTTTCGCCGCGACGGAAACCGAGCAACCGCTTTCCGAAGCCGATGGAGAAAACCTCCACCCGGACGCCCAACAACTTAGCCGTGGCGTAGTGACCGAACTCGTGGATCAGGATCATGAATCCCAAGATCACTGCTACAGCGATGACTGCGGTAAGAAATCCAGCCATAGAAGTTATGATTCCTTTTGTAAAACGGACGTTGGAGCTGATCTGGGGCCCAAGAGCTCTACCCGGGCACTTGCCATCCGACGCGCTTCACTATCTGCGGCAAGGACCTGGGATATCGAGCTCAATTTTACAGGCTTTGTTTCATTTAGTACGTTTGCAATTACTTGGGGGATTTCATCAAAACGGATGCAACCATCCAGGAACGCAGCTACCGCAATCTCATCTGCAGCGTTTAACGCAACTGTTTTCGTCCCACCCACCTCGGCCGCCTCGTAGGCGAGTCGAAGGCATGGAAATTTTTTCATATCTGCCGGGGCGAATTCGAGGTGCCGTAGGTCCATGACCGGGAATGTCATCTCTGACGCCACCCGCTCCGGATAAGTCAGCGCATAGAGTATTGGCAACCGCATATCTGTCACCGAGAACTGAGCAACTATGCTGCCATCTATGAACTCCACCATGGAATGGATCGTGGACTGCGGGTGAACAATAACTTCCACCTGGCTGGGGGGAACATTAAACAACCGGCATGCTTCGATTACCTCAAACCCTTTATTCATCAGGGTTGCGGAGTCGATGCTGATGCGACGGCCCATTTTCCATGTGGGATGGTTTAGCGCTTCCCCGGGAGTGATCGACCGGAAACGTGACTGCGGGGTATTCAGGAATGGGCCGCCGGAAGCGGTCAGCCAAATCCGCCGGACTTCATCCATTTTTCCAGCACGCAGGCACTGGTGCACGGCATTGTGTTCGCTATCGATGGGCAGAATCGGCTTGCACTGGCGCCGGGCCTCGGCGGTGATTATTTCTCCAGCCGCCACCATGCATTCTTTGTTCGCCAATCCCACCGTCTTGCCGGCGCATACCGCCGCGTAGGTTGCTTCCAGCCCTGCGATCCCGACGATGGCACTCACCACGAAATCGGCATCGGGATGCTGCGCCACCGCCACCGTGCCGGCAGTACCGTTAACAACTTTTGTTGCGCCAAGGCCTGAGTCCGTGAGGCGCTTTCCCAATTCTTCTGCGTCGCGCTCCAGGGTCAGCGAAATCAGCCGCGGCTTCCAGCGCTGTGCCTGCTCGAAAGCAAGCTGCACATTTCTGCCCGCCGCCAATGCGACAACTTCAAATCTATCGGGATAGGATTCGACGATGCTTAACGTGCTTCGTCCTATAGAGCCGGTCGAGCCCAGGATTGAGATACGCTTCATCAGATAAAAGAGGAACCTCTAAAAATCCTACTGCAGTATGTGCCACGCGGAATAAAACCAGAGCACGGGCACAGCAAATAGCAACGCATCAATGCGATCCAGCATTCCCCCATGCCCGGGCAATAGTGCGCCTGAATCTTTGGCCCCCGCCCCGCGCTTGATCAGCGATTCCAGCAGATCACCTGTCTGGGCCGCCAGGTTTATGGCCACCGACAATAGAATAATGGGCCCCAGTGCAGTGGGTTCCAAGGCGAATAGTCCGTCCCGCCTTTCAATAAGATGCGCCCGCAGCAACGCAGAACTTATAGGCAATGCATATTTAAATAGAAGCACCCCAACTGCAACACTGGCGAGCAGGGAAGCAGTGGCCCCTTCCCAGGTTTTTTTGGGGCTGATCCGCGGAGACATCAGATGGCGTCCGATACTGCGCCCGACGAAAAAAGCCGATATATCCCCGATCCACACCAATAAGAGAAGATATAAAACCAAGAATGCACCCGCCGACTGCGCGCGCAATTGCACCAGGAATGCAAGTGGCAGGGCGACGTATCCGAACGCAAAAGTCGAGAGCAACGAAGAGGGAAGCGCGGTTCGCTGATCCGGGCTCCGCATGGCGCAGATTAGAAAGAAAAATGGAGCGATAGCGGCTGCAAATCCCACGCCGTAGATGAACATGGCGGTTGCGGGCAGCGGGTTGCTTCCCGAGTTACTCGCCAGCGCGACAAATAACAGCACGACAAGCGCCTGAGTGGCCAATCGCAATGGCCGGATGCCGTAAGCCTCGCCGAGGGTCAGGAGTTCTTTTATTGTAAGCACGGCCACCAGCGCTGCCACACCCGCCAGCAGCGGGATCGGCGCCCGCAAAACCAGCAGCAGAACCAGCGGAATCAGAACTACCGCGGTCAGGATTCGCTTGAGAAGCTGCAAGCCGCTTCAGCCCCGGCCTGTCTTAACGCGGGAGCTGTCTTCGGCCAGGCCGCCGTAACGCCGGTCGCGTTTCTGGTACTCCTCGATTCCTTCGAGCAGATGCACACCGCGAAACTCCGGCCAGAGTGT
>JAFAWN010000393.1 GCA_019241735.1 Terriglobales bacterium | reverse complement strand
TTGCTCGAAATTGGCGCTGCTGCTTGAGTTTTCAAGCGCATCCGGTCCTGGGCGGCTGTGCCGCTTCCCGGCTGCGCGCCGGCGGCGGACTCAGAGGGGTGCTGGTTCGTTGAACCGGTGGCGGGTTGAGAGGCCGAATCCTGGTCTTCGTCCTCTGCCTCAACGATTACCTTTTTTGGAGACCCAATGCCCGAAACCGGTCCAAGAGGCTTTCGCGCCGCCGTACGGCCGACATTTGCACTTTTTTGATCCGCATGGATATCGATCATCAACCGCGGCGGATCGTCGAGCTGCGACGCCCGGAAATCGGATTGCTCGTCCACCTCCATCACAATCCGGGTTCTGCCCGCAACGGTTTGCGCCAACCGGATTCTTTTCAGAAACTCATCATCCACGTTGAATGTTTTGCTAACCAGCGCCGGTGAAAGTTTTGTATCCAGCAGGTCAAAAACAATCCGTTTTGGATTGTCAATGCGCTGCGATTCGTATTGGACGTCGCTTTCGAGATCAATGGCCACCCGCGTGGAATCCGGAGTGGACCATGTGCGGATGCCCGTCACTTGTGCAAGTTTTCCGCTCTTAGAGGCTTCGGTGCTGGGCCGGTTTGAAACCTCGCCGCTGTGAAGTTGGGGAATTCCGCCCGCTTTCGGAATAGTGGCGGTCAGGCGGCTATTCCCGCTGGCGGCGATTTCTGCGAGCGCCTGCCGGGCTTCCCCTGCGAAGCGGTTACGGGGATACTTCGCCACGAACTCCTCGAACGTCTGACGTGCCCGGCGAAAGTCTGACAGATCATCTTTGTAAATCTGCCCTATTGCGAGCAGCGCTTCCGATGCCCCTTTACCACCGGGGTATTGCCGCCGCAAGAATTCGTACTGGGATATCGCAGAGCGGAGGATGCTTCGGTCTTCGAAACCGCGCCCCATCTCCGCCAGCAATTGAGCAACTGCCGCTACACTGGGCTCTGCCTTGGGAGAATTAGGCGCGCCGAAATACACACGCCGGTAAGAGTCAATTACTCGTTGATAGTCCGCACGACTTCGATCCTCGGAAGCTCTAGCATCCAGTGCCTCATGCAGATGGGTCGCAGTTTCAAATTGTGCGCGGGCCCAGGCTGCGGACTTGTGGACGCTGGCGCTGGCAGAAAGCGGGAAAGCGGAAAAAATCAGGGCGATGAGGCTGAACCAGAAAACCGGCAGGCTTCGGTGATGTGCCGCGACGCCATGGGGCCAGGTTTTCACGTTAAGGGTCGTTTATAGAACTGGAATCAACTTACCTTGAACTCAAGTTTGAAAACTTGCTGCGACTCTCAATCCGTGTTGCTGATGTACAAAACGCCCCGCGAATCCCGCTGCACCCTTACCGGTTCTCTTACCGGGCCGCCAGACAGCCGCGCCCCGACCGGCGTCCCGCGGGCGTAAAGCTCACTTATGCGGTTCACGTAGTTGATAGTCTCCGGAAAATGAGGCACTCCGGCGCTACGAGCGACTGCCCCACTTCCAGCGTTATAAGCCGCCAGGGTCAGCCGGACGTCTCCGCCGTAGCTTTCCATGAGCTGCTTTAAGTGTCGAACCCCGGCATCCACATTTTGTTCCGGATCAAAAGGGTTAGTAACGTTCAATTGCCGCGCCGTCTGCGGCATGAGCTGCATTAAACCCATGGCCCCCTTGCGGGAGACTGCATTCGGATTGAAATTGGACTCCACCTTGATGACGGCCCGAACTAAGCTGGGATCTACATTGTGACGCAGGGCTGCCTGGTTGATGGCCGCATCGATTTCCTGAGGCGTGAAGGGCTTCCTGTCGCTTGCGGGAGCGCTAACTTCAGCGTTACCAGCGAGATATTGATGAACTTCAGCGGCCGCAGACCGCGCGGCGCGAACGTTAACGGATGGTACCGGCTTCCATCGATGATCGGTCACGCTCCAGAACATCAGCGAACCTTGGCGCGGCCTCTGACTCTGACTGCGACGAACCGGGGCCGCCGTTTCGGGTTCATTTACATATACTTTGTGGCCGCTATTATCGGTATCGGAAGTGATTGCCTGCGCAGACACCGCCGGCGGCGAGAGAAAAAGGAGAGTCGCGCTTGTAAATGTGAGCATCAGGGCGAGTTGCAGGCGAATTCGCATGGCCGGATAGCTTTGGGCAGCTTCAGATACACTTCCGCCCGCACCTACCCGGGGACCTGACGGAGAACTCTTACCAGAGTAAGGAAATTATAGGCGGGCAGAAGCTGGGCGGCAATGAATCGAAAGTCTGTTGAACCACCGAAGTAATCCATCTAAGTCGTTGTGGCGTAATTACTTAGCTCGACGTAGCGGGGGATGCGGTGGCGGGGATAATGAATTCAGGTGCGTAGGTGGACGTTTCACCCCGCGTTTCCGGAAGTAAGCCCTGTGTAGTACGCTGCTGCACTGATCCGATGACGCCGATATTTGACTCCGAACCGCCGCAGTCCCCGGGCGCTGATTCACGGATGCTGTTCGGCTTTTGGTATCGGGCCCTTCCCGGCGATCAAATCAAGCGAAACAGACTGCATCAGGGTATGTTGCTGGAAAATCCGCTGGTATTCGGGCGGGACGCTGAAGCCCGTGCTTTTGCACTGCACGACGCGTGCCCGCATCGCGGCATGCCGCTTTCCTATGGTCAGTTCGATGGGCGTCAAGTGGAGTGCAGCTATCATGGCTGGCGATTCGACGCTCTCACCGGACAGTGTAAGGCGATACCTTCCCTTTGTTCCGATCAGAATCTAAAGATTGACCGTATTTATGCCGGAAGCTACGCGTGTCAGGAGTTCGATGGTTACATCTGGGTATTTATTCCAGAGCGCGGGCCGGCCGGAGCTGGCTTCACCAAGCCGATGGAACCTCCAATTCCCGTCCCCCGACTGCCCGAGTTGGGAGGGGAGTTCAATACAGCTCATCTTTCCGCCGACCTTCCGTGCAGCGTGGACCATGGCATCATCGGGTTGATGGATCCGGCGCATGGCCCTTTTGTCCATCAGGCATGGTGGTGGCGGAGTCGCGGCAGCATCCACGAGAAGCAGAAAACTTTCGAGCCCATTCCTGACGGCTTTCGTATGAGCGCGCACACTCCCAGCTCAAACAGCGCACCCTACAAGTTGCTGCGCCTTTATGCGGACGCCGACTCGATTACCACGACCATCGATTTTGTGCTGCCGAATCAGCGGCTGGAAACCATTCGCGCCGGAAAATATTGGTTTTCTAGCCTGACCACGGTCACGCCGATCACTCGCGACCACTGCCGAATTGACGTCGCCGCCGCCTGGAATATTTTTCGCTGGAT
>JAFAWN010000190.1 GCA_019241735.1 Terriglobales bacterium | reverse complement strand
CTGTGGAGATCCTCGCGGCCCCGGCGCCTGCTCCATGCCAGGCTTAAATTAAAATTCTGTTGGAGATTACCGCCCTTGAACGCGGTTGCGGCAATTAATCAAAGGCGAGCTTGCGCGTGTAATTTGATCGTGCTACATCGCGTATTCAGCAAGTGAAGACTGCTGCCGCAGCAGCAACCAAAAGAGCTCCGGTTGTTGAAATGCCGATGATGGGTTCAGCGACGGCTGTTCGCGAAATTCAGCCCGCTCAATGCGGCAAGCTGTTCCTGGCTCACACCTTTGCTTGCGGTCAGCACCCGGAAACTTTCTCCCATGCCTGCGGGTGTCACCAGATGCTTCAACTGTAGCGCCACTTTGGCGCGCTCCTGCGGCAGTCGGCATTCCTCAAACGCATCAGCAAATTGATTCTGTTCTCCAATGCCCATCAGACATTGCGATTGCGTCATTAGCGGATGTACCTGCATGCCTTGACGCTTGGCAGCGGCAGCCAGAGCGGTAAAATTCACTTGGGCGCTGAGATCCTGTTCCCCCGGCGCTTCGTAGGGATTACTGCCCGCCGAATGTTTGCGAAAGGTGCTCAGGGTGCCGCGGTGTGCTCCGGCAAACTGTTCCTCGCGGGTATATCCATAATCGACCACCACAATGAATCCTCGCTTTAGCGCGCCGGCAACTTCAGAGAAGTATCGTTGTGCGGTCAGTGCTACTTCAATCCTCTCGCCTGGCTCCGGATGCACGCTATACCGGTCAAGGTATTCCAATTCTTCGGGCGACGCCTCAGCCCAACCCTCCAGCAACCGTCCGCCATGCTCAGCAAGTCGCACTGCACCCTGGGCGCTAAGAATCTCCACCGGAAGCGCATCGAAAAATTCATTGGCGAAAAGTACAACGGGAGCAGTCAAGGTTCGAATTTTTTGCAGCAATATATCGGAAACGACCCCGTCTTTTGACTCAAGGCCTTCCGGCATCAAAGATGCCTTGCCTCCGGATAAATGTTTGGTCAGGGTTGATTGGATCTTCTGCCTCAGGGCCGGAGATCTCTCCACCATCAGATATCGAAGCGCATTAAAAAAAATTGGAAATTTCTTATGCGACCAGTCCAGTACGTCCTGCGCGAACAGGCCGCGACCCGGGCCGAGTTCCACGAGGTTGATTTCTGCCGGCGATCCCAGCACGCGCCACATCTCCTCAAACTGGCGGGACCACAGGCGCCCGAACACCGCATGCACGTCGCTTGAAGTGTAAAAATCCCCTGCTTTGCCAAACTGATCAGCGCCGCGCGAGTAATAGCCCAGTTCATGGTCGTAAAGGCACAACTCCATGTATCGCGAAAAGGGAATCGGGCCCCGCTTGCGAATTTCCTGCTCAATTTTGTGTCGCAGGGTCACAGGCCGTCCCGCTGGCGTTCAGCGCGGCTCTGCGGCGTGCGGACAAACATTTCGATCAGGTAATCGTGCAGCGAATCAAAAAGCTGGCGCTGGAAGCTCCACTCAAATTGCGGATGATCGAGGTCGCGGGGATGCAAATCGAAATAGTAAGTGTGAACTGGCGCGGAGCGATCTTTGAATTGGATGACGACTTCCACGCCGTCGCCCTTGGCGTGCGCTGAAAAGTCCAGTAGCGGGTGCTCGTATAGCCGCAGTTGATCAAGCACCCGGTTCAGCCGCGCATCAGGAAATGTTTCCACACCACGATTGTAATTGGGTCTGGTGTTGTCACCCGCGAATCATAAGCCCGCTTGCATTACAAAAAATAAAGCCGCCAGGTTTCAGGCGGCTTCTTAGCGGTGCGCTCCGCAGACTACATCTTAATTGGCGCACTGTGGCTGGCGATGCACTGCCATTTCCCATTGGGCATTTTCATCCAAGTGTCAGTCCAGCGCTCGTGGGTATCAACTGCCGTTCCATTTCCATCTGTCCCTTTACCGGTCCACTCTCCGCTCGCGATCGCTGTATTCCCAAACACCGTCACCTTCACGTTGCTGATCTGGTTCGTCTCCCACTTTGACGCTTTGAAATTCGCCAGCGTCTCCGCTTTCGAGGTCACCTTCCCGGAACTGTCAGTGTTGACGAAATTATCCGCGAGGAGAGTGGCGTAGTTCCACATTGTTGCTTTGGCTGCGTCCACCCACTGCTGCTCGGAGCTGGCGATCGCCTGTTCC
This sequence comes from Terriglobales bacterium, assembly GCA_019241735.1. Classification (GTDB taxonomy): domain Bacteria; phylum Acidobacteriota; class Terriglobia; order Terriglobales; family Acidobacteriaceae; genus JAFAWN01. The sequence continues at coordinate 3,168 of JAFAWN010000190.1, read as the reverse complement.
GTCCCGCCCTGGTTGTTGTCTTTCGCTTGTGCTCCGACAATCAGCGACACTAACGCTATTGCGCACCAGACAAGTGTTCCCTTCATGATCTGCTCCATTTCTTCATTTGTTTGACAGGCTACTGTGAGGATGCGGCCAAAGCCTACTCCCAAAGCGCACGAGTTGCAATCGCGTTCAGACCAGAGATCACAAGCGTGATGAGATCCCAACAATGCGTTACAAATAAGGATAAACTGGAGCAAAAATGAATGGCTTCGACTCCGTCAACCCTCGTGTCCGTCTTATAATCCGCTAGCGCGAAAAACCCGAATCCAGTTTAGGGAGTGCTCTATGGGAATCATGTTTTTGATCCTGTTCCTGGCATCGCTTGCATTCGGTTTCTATAAAACCGTGCAGCGGGACCTGCACGGCAACTTCAGTGTGCGGCCGGAACACGGAGCACTCTGGTTTGGGATGGCGGTGCTCTTCCTTTTTATGATGCTGTCATTCATCAGTGTGCCGACCGGCACGCGGGCCGTGGTGACCCGCTTTGGCAACGTCAATCGAACCCTGGAGCCGGGTGCGCATTTGCTTTTGCCATTCGCTGAATTTGCGCACGAGATCAATGTCCAGACTCAGACGGTCAAACCAAGCGAGCACGCGTCTTCGCATGACCTTCAGGTCGTCGCCACCGAGGTCACACTGGCGTTTCATTACGACCCTAACTATGCCGGATACATTTACTCGCAACTCGCAGGTGATGCCAAAGACAGTGTGATCGTCCCGTCAATACTAGAGGCCATTAAATCGACGACTGCTTTGTACGATGCTCAGGCGCTTATCTCAGAACGTCCGAAGGTTCGTGACGGCATCGAGGAATTCGTTAAGGCGCGTCTCGCCCCTTATCACATTATTGCGGAGACGGTGAGCATTACTGACTTCAACTTCAGTGAGGAATTCAACCGCTCTATCGAGGCCAAAGTTACTGCCCAGCAGCACGCCGAAAAGGCGCAGAATGACCTGCAAAGAATCCAGATTGAAGCGCAGCAGCAGGTCGCGCAGGCGAAGGGAGAAGCGGAGGCCCTCAAAGCCCAGCGGGAGCAAATCACTCCGGAACTTCTTCAGCTGCGTACGATCGAGATGATGAAAGAAAAGTGGGACGGCCGCCTTCCCGAAAATTATTACGGGGGCACCGCACCCCTGCCTATGATGGAAGTTTTCAGAAAACACGACAACAAGTAGCTCGGGATTCCAGCCAATTGCCGTCCATAGTGCTTCCGCTTGCAAATGTCGCTCCGGGAAGCAGTCGACCGCCCTTGCGTTTGAGTTCTGTCGCATCGAGAGGTCGTAGTTCAAAATTGTCATTCTGAACCGCAAGATTCGGCTTCCGGCGCGGACAGCCGTCGTCATGTTTGCTCCACACCGCTTTCCCCGCGTATGATGCAGCGTTCATGACATCCAGCGGCGCTCCCCTACAACCCAAATTGAGCGAGAAGACGCAATTGATGTCGGCGTCCGAAATCGAACGTACGCTGGTGCGCCTGGTCCACGAAATCATCGAGAAGAATGACGGCGCCGATGACCTGGGGCTCGTCGGCATCAAGCGTCGCGGAGTTTTCCTGGCACAGCGGATTGGCCAGATGATCGAACGTATTGAGAAGACTCCGGTTCCGGTAGGCACGGTGGACATTACGCTGTACCGCGATGATGTTTCAGACCGGAATCGAAATCCCGCATCGCACAAGGGTAGCGCGCAAAAACCCGAGATTGGCTTCCCGGTAACCGGCAAAAACATCATCCTGGTGGATGACGTTCTTTACACCGGTCGGACCGCACGCGCCGCCATGGATGCCCTGTTCGTCGAAGGACGGCCAAGGCGTATCCAGCTTTGCGTCCTCATCGATCGCGGCCATCGTGAACTCCCCATCGAGGCCGGTTTCGTAGGACGAAATATCCAGACCTCGCGCCATGAGAGTGTCGAGGTCTTGTTGCGTGAACTCGACAGCAGCGAGAAAGTAGTATTGCTAGATGCGGCTCCGCCCACCCGGAAGTAGTGACGCACTGCAGCGAATCTTCACCGGGGTGACATCATCCGGAAGAAAAATGCAGGTCGAACGCAATGATTACGACTGAACCCGCGCGCGGTTCCCTTCTCGCCATTGAACCGATGGACGCGCGGCAAATTTCCCGTTTGCTGCAGCTCGCGCGGCGGATGAACCCGGACCGGCCCCGGCCGCTTCTGCGTGGAAAACGCGTGCTGCTTCTGTTCTATGAGCCCTCGACCCGCACTCGCAGCTCATTTGAAATAGCTGCCAAATCCCTGGGCGCTATGACCACGCTCGTGCTCTCCAGCGGCTCCAGCATCGAAAAAGGTGAATCACTTCTTGACACTGGTTACACTCTGCGGGCAGTGGGTGCTGACGTAATTGTCATCAGACATCCGCAGGCCGGCGCCCCGTTGCTGATGGCGTCGCATCTGGACATTCCAGTCATCAACGCGGGTGATGGGATGCACGAGCATCCCACTCAAGCCTTGCTTGATGCGTACACAATCCTGCGTCATAAGAAAACACTTAAAGGTCTGCGCATTGCCATCATTGGCGATATTTATCACAGCCGCGTCGCGCGCTCGTGGATGCATTTGCTGAGCAAATTTCAGGCACAGATTACGCTGTGCGGCCCGCCGGAATTTTTGCCAGACGTGGCATCCGAATTTGTCTCCGGCGTGCATATCACGCGCACAATAGAGGACGCCATCCGCGCAGCCGACGTCGTTATGGTGTTGCGCGTACAAAAGGAGCGGCTGGCTGGGGTGAAGATCAGCCTACAGGACTACATCTCAAGATACCAACTGACTCTGGCACGCCTTAAGCTCGCTAGGCGCGATGCGCTCTTGATGCATCCTGGTCCTATCATTCGCGGCCTTGAGCTTACGTGGGAAGTGGCCGACTGTCCGCAGTCTGCAATCGTGGAAGAGGTCAAGAACGGCGTCCCGTTACGCATGGCAGTCCTCGCCGCCGCATTGGGGAAAGCGAATTAAGATTGACTCCGGAAAAATCAAGACCGCGCTCGTTACTGATCAAGGGGGGCCGCGTAATCGATCCTGCCAGCGGGATCGACGCCAACGCCGACCTGCTTCTTTCGAATGGCCGGGTCGCGGAGATCGCCCCGCCGGGAAAAATAAAAACC
>JAFAWN010000325.1 GCA_019241735.1 Terriglobales bacterium | reverse complement strand
TACCCGCCATTCAAGCAGGAGCCAACCGGTAAAAGGCTGGCCCTGCTTCTCGCCTTAATACAGGGGCGATGCGGATTTCGCAACTGGGCAGGCATCCTTTAGCGAGCCATTTAGCTCTTACGTGTTCGTAAATTCGGAACCATCAGCGATCAATAAATCCCCTGGAGGCATCACAAATGAAAGAGAATTCTTTACGTGAGTTGTATATCGAACAATTGCGCGATCTATACAGCGCCGAGAACCAACTAATCAAAGCGCTGCCAAAAATGGCTGAGGCCGCCACTTCTGATGAATTGCGCAGCGGCTTTGAAGAGCACTTAGAGCAGACCAGAGAGCATGCTCAGCGCCTGGAGACGATTTTCGAAAGTCTGGGAGAAAAACCTTCGGGCGAGAAGTGCAAAGGTATGGAAGGCCTGATTAAGGAAGGCAGTGAAGTAATTGATGGAGATTTTGAAGAGGAAGTAAAGGATGCGGGCCTGATCGCTGCCGCCCAGCGCGTTGAACATTACGAAATCGCTGGTTACGGGTGCGTCAGAACGTACGCTGAACTGCTGGAAGAGAATGAAGCGGTGGAATTGCTGGAAGAGACGCTGGAAGAGGAAAAGGAAACCGACCAGAAGTTGACGCAACTCGCGGAGAATATAAACGTAGAGGCGGATGCCGGCGAAGGACAAGAAGAACAGGAAAGCTCAACTAAACGCCGGAGCTCCAAGAGTTCGTCCAAAAAGAGGACCGCTGCGTAGTCGGACTCGACAACATCGAGAGGGCCACACAATACAGAAAGGCCGGGCGCGGAGGGATGCACAAGTCCCTACGTGTTACCGGCCTTCGCTCTTCCTGCTGGGCGTCTCGGCAAAAGCGACTATTCCAGCCCGGCCGGCACTACGTGCACTATGTTATTGCGGACGGCGTACAAAACGAGGTCGCTCACCGAATGCAGCTGCAACTTTCGCATGATATTGGACCGGTGAGTCTCAGCGGTTTTAACACTTAATCCGAGGGCCACGGCAACTTCCTTGGTGCTCTTCCCTTCCGCCAGCAACTGCACTATTTCGCGTTCGCGCGGCGTCAGCCGATTCCGGCCTACGGTGGGTGGAGTCGTCGTCGTGCCGCCCTTCAAATAACCCTCGAGCACCATCGCGGCGACTTTCGAGGTGAAATACGTCTTGTCCCGGCGCAGTGCTTCTACCGCAGCTACAAGATCGCGGGCAGCGTCGGACTTTAGTAGAAACCCGCGAGCCCCCGCATTTAGTACGTCGCGGACCACCTGATCAGAGTCATGGAGAGTAAGAATCAAAACCCTGGCTTGAGGATTCACTTTGAGGATTTGGCGTGTCGCTTCAAGGCCATTCAGGGTAGGCATGCCAATATCTAAAATCATGACATCTGGTTTAAGCTGCTGAGCTTTATCAACTGCCTCGCGCCCATCGCCCGCCTCGCCGCAAACCTGCCAGTCGGGCTGTGCCTGCAATAACGCCACTAATCCCTTGCGGACAACCTCGTGATCATCAGCTATCAAGATTCGAAAGGCTGCCATAATCGACCTCCCAAAGAACCAGCTTCAATCGTTTGCAGTAATAGAGTCAGCTGTAGTACGGGTTGAGGAACTCTCAAACCGACTGTTAGGAAACTGCCGCCGTCCGGTTAATGGCGGCGAGGTAGTCTAATATAACCTTAGACGGGAGTACAGTCTCATACCGGACTGAGAAAACGGCGCTGAGAGAATTAGAAAAACTGGCAGCGTAAACTATTGTGCGGCAGAGTCTTACTGCGCGTTTCAACTGCTGGCGGCGGCAGGCTGGCCGGAGGGGCCGGAGGCTAAATCCTTCTCGAACTCAGAACCCAGCGGGATCAATTTCACGCCGCGCGCGGGTTCTAGCCTAAGGGTCATGCTTGCTGCACAACTACCGCAAAGCCAAAACTGTACATTTTGTTTGTGGGGCTTCTCATCGGATATCTCGCCTACGTCATCGCTCGCAGAGACGGAAATCGAAACTACCTCAAACTGGAACAGGCGGCCTTCGGAAAAGGAGTGCACGGGAGCAGAACATTCGTGGTTGACGCAATGCGCAAGCATGGTCTCCTCGGCGCGACCCCGGGAAACAGCGCGCTGATTAAGCCACGAATCCACGAATGGAAGATAACCAATGCCATGCTTCCGGGCGATACACAATCTACCTGATGGCTATGGTTTTATTCGGGCAATATACTTAGGCTACTCGCAAAACCTCGTGTTAAGACGCTCTCATGAAAATTGCCCAGGTGGCACCTCTCTACGAAAGCGTTCCGCCCAAACTTTATGGCGGGACGGAGCGTGTGGTCTCGTATCTGACGGAAGAGTTGGTGCGGTTAGGGCATGAAGTAACCTTGTTTGCCAGCGGCGACTCGATGACCAACGCGCGACTGGTGCCTGCCTGCAAAAAAGCGCTGCGGTTGGATCCGAAATGCGTCGATCAGATGGCCCATCACGTATTGCTGCTGGAAAAGGTTTTTTCGGAAAGAAACAATTTCGACCTCATTCACTTCCATATTGATTATTTGCATTTTCCGCTTAGCCGGCGTGTCCCGGTCCCTCAAGTTACAACTCTTCACGGGCGCCTCGACATTCCCGATTTACAGCCGTTGTACCGGAATTTTCAGGACATGCCAGTCATTTCCATCTCTGACGCGCAGAGAGCTCCGTTGCCGGCAGCCAACTGGCAAGGCACGGTTTACCATGGTCTGCCAGAGGACCGGTTGCGAGCTTTTTACGCGCCCGGAAAATACCTGGCATTTCTGGGACGCATTTCCCCAGAGAAGGGTGTGGATCAGGCGATTGAAATCGCGAAGGGCGCGGGCATGCCACTAAAGATCGCGGCCAAGATCGATCGGGCGGACAGCGAGTACCACGCTTCGATCAGGCACCTTTTCGATTCGCCGCATGTGGAGTTTGTGGGAGAGGTGGGATACCCGGAGAAAAACAGCTTCCTGGGAAATGCCGCTGCGCTCCTGTTTCCGATCAACTGGCCAGAGCCTTTCGGACTGGTAATGATTGAGGCGATGGCTTGCGGAACGCCCGTAATCGCCTACCCTTGCGGCTCCGTTCCGGAGATTATGGAAGATGGCGTGACGGGATTCGTTGTCCCCGGAGTTAAAGAAGCCATTGCCGCCGTAGGCAAGCTCGGCGACGTTGACCGCGCCGGATGCAGGAATTATTTTGAACAACGCTTTACTGCCACCCGCATGGCCGACGACTATCTGAACATCTACCGTCGTATCGCAGGGAAAAAGCCTGCAAATATCGCCGTTCCTCATGGAGTTCCCAGTTGGATGAAGCTACCGTCACCCAGCAGTACTACATAGCTGCCAAGTCTTCGCCCGCCGACGATCACGCCAGAGTCCTGAAATACGGCAAGATGTTTTCCGTTTTTGACCGGCTCGGGGACATGCAAACCCAGGGCCTGGGAGAGCAGGGTCTTTTTTTCAAGGGAACGCGGCACCTCTCCGAACTTGCGATATCTCTATGGGACTCGCGGCCGTTGCTTTTGAGCTCTACTATTGAGACCAACAATTTTCTTTTCACTGCCGATCTTGCGAACCTCGACCTGTCCAAAAACGACGAGGTTGTCATCCCGCGGGGAACGCTCCACTTGTTGCGATCGAAATTCCTCTGGCAGGATGGGTGCTATGAGGAGTTCAAGTTCGTCAATTACGGGCTGACCAGCCTGGTAATTCCGTTTCGAATATCGATTGCAGCAGATTTTGCTGATATTTTCGAAGTCCGCGGAGTGCGGCGGCAACACCGGGGGGAGCGGCTGGAAGATCGTATAGGAACCAACTCCGTTTTGCTTGCCTACCGGGGGCTGGACGGGGTGACCCGCCGAACTTGCGTGCGTAGTGATCCCGCGCCAAACTCAATCTCGGCCTCGGAGTTTGTTTTCGAAGTTGCGCTCGATCCCAGAGAAGAAACTTCATTCCATCTATCTGTAGTTTGCGATCGCTGCGACGGCAGCAACGCTGCGCATTCGAACGGCTACTACCCCGCGATGACGTCTGCAGGAAACGAACTGAAGTCTGCGGGCGCGGATTTTCCTCAAATTTACAGCTCCAATTCCCGTTTCAACGACTGGGTCAAACGCTCCGCCGCCGACGTGCAGATGATGGTCGTGGGAAATCCGGAAAAAGACTATCCCTATGCAGGCGTGCCCTGGTTCAGCACGGTCTTTGGGCGAGACGGCATCATCACTGCGTTGGAAATGCTCTGGCTGAATCCCGCTATCGCAAAAGGCGTCTTGCAGTATTTGGCCGCGACCCAGGCAAAGGAACTTAACCCGGAATCGGAAGCGGAGCCGGGAAAGATACTCCACGAGACGCGCGGCGGCGAGATGGCGGCCCTGGGAGAAGTACCATTCCAGCGATATTACGGCACGGTCGATGCCACCCCGCTGTTCATTATGCTGGCGGGTGCTTATTTTTTGCGCACTGGAGACCGGGCGCTTATCGAGCACCTTTGGCCCCACATTGAATTAGCGCTGGTTTGGATTGACCGATATGGCGATGTCGACGGCGATGGATTTGTTGAATACGCCCGGCGGGGCAGCAAAGGACTTATCCAGCAAGGCTGGAAGGATTCGAATGATTCTGTTTTCCACGCCGACGGAACCTTGGCCGACGCTCCCATCGCGCTCTGCGAAGTGCAGGGATACGTATACGCAGCGAAACGGGCAGCGGCGGACTTGAGCTCGATGTTAGGCATGACACAAAGAGCCTCGGAATTGAAGGCGGAGGCGGCAAAACTTCAAGTGAAATTTGAGCAGGCTTTCTGGTGCCCTGAACTCAATACCTACGCCTTAGCCTTGGATGGGCACAAAAAGCC
>JAFAWN010000034.1 GCA_019241735.1 Terriglobales bacterium | reverse complement strand
TTCCGCGAATGGCGTGACCGTGCAGCTGACGGTCAACACTGGCAAAGGCTATTACAATGGCCGCAGCGTACGTCTCTCCAGCGGTGATACCAACATCACCTACGGAACAGCCGTTACCCCTGAGCCAGGTACGCTTAGCCTTCTCGGAACCGGCTTGATCGGTTTGGCTGGAGTGATCCGGCGCAAACTGAAGGCATAATCCTTTAACCATACTAGCCAAGCAGCCCTGCCATCGAAAAATGGCAGGGTTTCTTCTTTGTCCTCCGCGCTGCTGCATTCCCACTTCCTTAAACTACGTGCTTTCTGCGGTTGCAACTTCTTCCAACCTTCGTATTGCCGCCAAAGCTCTGAATCCTTTTGCTGAATCAGTAAATCTTATTCTTACAGTGGCGTACCTCTGCTGGATACCGCGGGCTGAGGGCCCGCGCGTGCCGTAAAAGAGTCCAGTTCAGAAGCAGAATCTGTGAGGATAAGGGATGGCAAAAAGGCTGATCATTGTGCTCGTGGCCGCGGCATTGGTAGTCGCGGTGTTGGGCTTCGTTAAGTTCCGGCAAATTCAGTCGGCCGTGCAGGCCTCCGCATTCCAGCTGCCTCCCGAAGCTGTGACCAGCGTGGTCACGCACCGTGAGAACTGGCCTGACGCCCTGACCGCGATCGGTACAACCGAAGCCGTCCATGGAGTGATGGTTAGCGCCGACCTTCCGGGCACCGTTGCAAAAATCAATTTCGATTCTGGAAAGCCGGTGCATGCCGGTGACATTCTGGTCGAGCTTGATACTCGGCAGGAGCGGGCGCAGTTGGCCTCACTGGAAGCCCAGAGTGAACTTGCCCACATTAACTATGGCCGGGAGCAGCAACTCGTCAAAGAAGGTGTCATCTCCCGGATGGAGTTTGATCAGGCGACCTCGCAACAGAAAGCCACCGAAGCTAACGTTGCCGAAATCCGGGCCACGATTGCGCGCAAGACCATCCGCGCCCCATTTTCCGGGATTCTAGGAATCCGCAAAGTGAATCTCGGCCAATACTTGCCTGCCGGAAGCCCCATAGTGTCGAACCAGACACTTAACCCGATCTACGTGAATGTTGGCATTCCGCAACAGTCAGCGGCATCGGTACGTGTGGGGCGGAAACTTACGGTCACCACCGAGAACCTCGCGGGCAAAGTTTTCACCGGAACCGTGACCGCCATTGATTCGGAAGTGGATCCCTCCACGCGGAACATTCAGATCCAGGCGACACTTCCGAATCCGGAGGGAAAATTACGGCCTGGCATGTTCGTTCAAGTGCAGGTGCCGGTGGGCGGCAACCAATCCGTAATCGCTCTTCCTGCGACCGCGATTAACTACGCGCCATACGGCGATTCGGTGTACGTCATAAGCGATCTTAAAGACCCGAAAGGGCAAACTTATCGTGGAGTGCAACAGCGGTTCGTAAAACTTGGACCCTCGCGCGGGGACCAGGTTGCGGTAATTTCAGGATTGAACCCGGGCGAAGAAGTCGTCAGCTCGGGAGTGTTCAAACTGCGTAACGGGGCTGCGGTGCAGGTCAACAATAAGGTCCAGCCGGGAAATAATCCTGCGCCCAACCCTGAGGAAAGCTGATGAAGTTTACCGATCTTTTTGTCAGGCGGCCGGTCCTCTCTATGGTGGTCAGCCTGGTCATCGTCATTGCCGGGCTCTATTCCATTCGCGCGCTGAGCGTACGCCAATACCCGCGCAGCGACATTGCGGTGGTGCAGGTCACCACGGTGTATGTCGGAGCCAATGCAGACCTGGTGCGCGGATTCATCACCACTCCGCTGGAGCGCGTCATCGCCAGCGCGGATGGAATCGACTACATAGAATCGTCAAGCGCTCAGGGGTTAAGCACGATTACTGTGCACTTAAAGCTCAACTACGATACCAACGCCGCGCTTACCCAAATCCAGGCCAAGCTTGCGCAGGTTCGGAACGATCTGCCGCCAGAGGCCCAGCAACCAATTATTGACCTGCAAACTGCGGACCAGCAGTTCGCGGCCATGTACATTGGCTTTTCCTCGAACGTTCTCGATCAAAATCAGATTACCGATTACCTGACTCGCGTAGTCCAGCCGAAGCTGAGCGCGGTCAGCGGTGTGCAGCGCGCCGACATCCTGGGGAACCGCACCTTCGCCATGAGGATCTGGCTCAAGCCAGACAAGATGGCTGCACTCGGCATTTCGGCGTCGACTGTACGCGACGCGCTCGCAAAGAACAACCACCTCTCGGCGCTCGGCCAGACTAAGGGTTCGATGGTGTCGGTGAATCTGGTTGCCAACACCGACCTGCGTACAGCGGACGAATTCCGTCAGATGGTGGTGAAAGAAGATAACGGAGTCGTCGTCCGCTTGGGCGAAATTGCGGATGTCGTGCTGGGCGCGGAGAATTATGACCAGGACGTCCGTTTCAACGGAGAGACCGCGACGTTCATGGGCATCTGGGTACTCCCCACCGCCAACGCTCTCGAAGTCATCAAGAAAGTTCGCGCGGCGTTGCCGGAAATTCAAGCGCAACTGCCACCCGGCATGAAGGTTGGCATCCCTTATGATTCGACCGCCTACATCCAGGACGCCATCAACGAAGTACTGACCACACTTACTGAAACCCTGATCATCGTAATTATCGTCATCTTTCTTTTCCTGGGATCGTTCCGTTCGGTCCTGATTCCAGTCATTGCCATCCCTATCTCCCTGGTCGGCGCAGTCTTTTTAATGTTGATTGCCGGTTTCACCATCAACCTTCTGACGCTGCTCGCTATCGTGCTTTCGGTCGGACTGGTGGTCGATGACGCGATTGTGATCGTTGAAAACGTAGAGCGGCATCTGCAAATGGGCAAGACTGCATTCCATGCGGCGATAGACGCCGCGCGGGAACTGGTGGGCCCCATCATCGCCATGACCATTACGCTGGCCGCCGTGTATGCTCCCGTCGGCATTCAGGGTGGGTTAACTGGCGCTCTATTCCGCGAGTTTGCATTTACTTTGGCGGGGGCGGTCATTGTTTCCGGCGTTGTAGCCCTGACGCTGTCGCCCATGATGTCCTCAAAGCTGTTGCGCGCAGGTGACGCCGAACGCGGCTTCGCCGGCTGGATCAACCGCCGTTTTGAGGCGGTGCGCAGCACTTACATGCGATTGCTCGCCGGCACCCTGCATTACCGCCCGGTGGTGTTCGTTCTGTGGGCGATCGTGGTCGCGCTGATTGTTCCTTTTTATATGTTTTCGCAGCGGGAGCTGGCGCCTTCAGAAGATCAGGGCGTGGTGTTCGGCGTCATCCAGAGTTCAGCGAACGCTACTCTCGATCAGACCAATCTGTTCACCACCCAGGTGTATGACGTTTATCATGCCTTTCCTGAGAGCGACAGCATTTTTCAGATCACGTCGCCCAGCGGCGGATTCGGCGGCATGGTCACCAAGCCATGGAGCCAGCGCAAAAAGACCGCTCAACAATTACTGGTAGAGTCGGTCGGACCGCTCTCGAAGATCCCCGGCATCCGCGTGATTCCGTTGACCCCGCCACCGCTGCCCGGCGGCGGAAATTTCCCGGTCGACCTGGTGATCTGCTCGTCTGCTGAACCTGACCAGTTGCTGAGCTTCGCCAACCAACTAGTCGGCAAGGCGATGCAGAGCGGCATGTTCTTCTTCGCCGACTCGGACCTGAAGTTCGACCAGCCGCAGTCGGAAGTTGTCTTCGACCGCGACAAGCTGCGCGCGCAGGGCGTGGATCTGAGCCAGGTCGGCAAGGATCTGTCGACCATGCTGGGCGGCAATTACGTGAACCGCTTCAGCATC
>JAFAWN010000476.1 GCA_019241735.1 Terriglobales bacterium | reverse complement strand
GATACCTGGTGCTCGGCGGTCGCGCTATGATCGGTTCATTGGCAAGATAGCGGCGAATGTCTGCGCCCATTTCGGCTGCTGAAGCATATCTGCGTGTTTTGTCCTTTTCGAGCGCCTTGGCAACGATGGTCTCGACATCTCCACGGTAGTTTCGGTTGATGGAACTGAGCGGCGCGGGATCCTCCTCGCGAATAACCTGCACCACTTCATGCAATGCCTTTCGCTCGGTGTTGTAGGGCGCTTTGCGCGCCAGCAGCTCGTAAAGAATGACTCCGAGGGCATACACATCGCTGCGAATATCGAGCGCCAGAGGATCGGCCAAGACCTGCTCCGGGCTCATGTCAGCGAGCGTGCCGATGAGCTGGCCCATGTCGGTTTGCCGCGTTGCCTGAGTGTCGGAATCAGTGACGCGCGCTACGCCGAAATCCAGAATCTTCGGTTGTCCGGACTCATGCACCAAAATATTTGTGGGTTTCAGGTCGCGATGAATGATGCCGCGCTGGTGAGCGTGATTTACCGCATCACAGATTTTCGCCATCAATTCCAGGCGCGCCCGCGTGTCCAGACCGCGCTTATTGGCCTGCTGAAGAAGAGGCCAGCCATCAATAAACTCCATGGCGAAGTAGGGTTGGTCACCTCCGCCGCTGTTGGCAGTTCCGGCCTCGTAGATTTGTGCGATACCCGGGTGATGCAACCGTGCGAGGACCTTGGCTTCCTGCTCGAAGCGCCGTAGATGTTCCGGGCTGGCCACTCCTAACCGGATCACCTTAAGGGCGACGATCCGCTGCGGATTCTGCTGCTCCGCCCGATACACAGTGCCCATGCCGCCTTGACCTATCAGACCGAGAATGCGGTACGAACCGATCCTCGCAAGCCTCACGCCCGCGAGGCCACCCCGGGGAGGCACGCATTGTGGGCTCGTAAGACTAGTTAACGTGGGCTGCGAACCTGGATCGAGTTCGCTTGGGTCCGTGTGTTGGTCGCTCATCGATCCGATCTCCGCGGGATGAGAACCTGAACCTGGGTGCGAGTCCTGCCACTTGGCACTTAAGGCCTTGAAAGACTGACTAGGACTGCGAATTCACGCGGTCAGATTACCACGTAATGCTTTTGATTGCGGGTTCGACCGCGCGTCGGCCGTTCCAACCCCGTATGGCCTTATCAAGCCCTTACTTCGGTAACGGGGCCCCACGGCCGCACCGCAAGCTTTCTCGCGAAGTGCCGATTATATGACCAGTACTGGTAAATCGATTCGAGAGAATGAATCGACGAGTGCAGCTGGATGGCGATTGCGCCCATCCGAATTGAATTGGTACGGCAATTTGCGAAGCGCAAGATGAATGAGGTCCGCGCTGCTGGTGAGCGATCACCGCAAACGTAAGGGATAACGGATGAAGCTGCCAAGAATCCTCCTGCTCGCCTGGTTATCGGCGATTTCAGCCGTCGGGGGCCCTCCCAAGACCGCATTTCATGGGGAAATCTCTGACACCCAATGCGCGTTGAAGATTTTTTCTCTCCACGGCACCCATACCGAAATGCTCGTAAAACAGACCATGGGAACCGATGCTGCTTCCTGCGCCAAGGAATGCGTGCGGCGAGGTGGACAGTGGGTGCTCCGTTCCGGGGACGTAGTCTACCGCCTCAGAAACTCATCCGGCCTGCAGAGATTCGCCGGCCAGCAGGTTAAAGTCGCGGGAACACTCGACGCGGAAACAAACACCATTGATAACGACAGTGTCCGCCCTGAACCGGAAGTCAAAATGATGCGATACCAGAAACTCTGAAGGTGACCCAGCATTAGCGCCAGTCCGCCGCAATTTACGTCATAACGCCGGGGCCCATTTGCCTTGGAGAGGCGATTCCGTAATATTCCTTAAACCGTAATCTGGTAGGATTCTTCCAACAACGGCCCCGGCATTTCATCATCAGCATGAAGAACTGCTTCAGGAGTTTGTGCGACATCGCCGTGATTTGCGCGTTCTCCTGCTCGATTCTTGTCTTCGGGGCTCCGGCAAAAGACAAAGAAAACGCCGAGGTTAAATTTACCGCGCGGGCGCAATTGGTGCTCATCCCCACACTGGTAACCGACAAGTCAGGCCACCATATCAGCGGCCTCAAGGCAGAAGACTTTACGGTACTCGAAAACGGCGTGCCGCAAAAAATCGCAACGTTTGAGGAAATTACTAGCAAGCCGCAACCTCCGCCGCGCACCCCGAACCCAAACGAGTTCAGCAATTACACCGCAGGCGATCAATCCGCAAGACGCATCATCGTCGTAGTGCTCGATCTTATTAATACGCCATTTACGGATCAGGCATACGCCCGCCAGCAGTTGCTCAAGTACCTGACTCAGTCGCTGGACCAGCACGAGCCCACTGCGCTCTACGTTCTGACCCATACCGGGCTTCGCGTCGTCCACGACTTCACCAGCGATCCTCGCGTGCTGGTGGCCGCGTTGCATAAAGCAAAAGGCGATGCCTACCGCGTGGTTGACAACGAGCAGGATGTGGAAGCTGCGACTGGGACCGCCAGCCCGGACGGCAGCGCAGCCGTTGATCCCGCCGCGGTGCAGACTGAATCGCAGCGACTGCAAACTTTAATGGAAGACTCCGAGGTTAACTTTCGTTCGTTCCAGCAGCGACTTGCCATTACCTATACGCTCGAGGGAATGCAGCAGGTCGCCCAAACGCTGACGGGATTCCCCGGCCGCAAGGCGTTGATCTGGGCCAGCGGCGGCTTTCCGTTCAGCGTCAGCGACAATACCTACCAGCTGGCGCCGGCCGGACGCGATTCCCTGATCGATGTCCTGCCCATGTACGAACACACCTGGCAATTGTTGAACGACGCGCAGATCGCCTTATATCCGGTGGACGTGAAAGGTCTCCAAACAGTGGTCATGCCCGGCGCGTCGGTTTCGCGTCCCGGGGCAAATTATTCCCGGAACATGAGCTGGAGAAATATCGATACCCAGGCAACTTTTCAAACTTTTGCCGCGATGACCGGAGGCCGCGCCTACTACAACTCGAATGATCTGGCGAAGGGGTTTCGCGAAGCGGTCAACGATTCTGCCGAGTACTACATGCTGGGATATTATCTTGACCGGTCGAACACCAAGCCGGGATGGCGCAAGCTGTCGGTAAAGGTTAAGCGCGATCACGTGGACGTGCGCGCGCGCAATGGGTTTTTTGTGACCGCTACAACCATTGATCCGGCAAACAGCCGCAGCAGCGATATTTCCACGGCGTTGGACTCTCCTTTGGATTTCACAGCTCTTCCGGTGATGGCACGCTGGGTGAAAACCGAGGCCGGCTCGATTCCGGGAAAGCGGCACGTTTCTTATGTAATCCACCTCCCGGTGGACCCTGCGCTGATCAATGAGGCCGACAACAATCACGTTTCGCTGGAGTTTGTTGCGGCAGCAAAGACTTCAGAGGGCAAGATGGTCGAGCCGCCTGCGGGGAAGAAAATCGACATTCATCTGCCTGCGGATAAAATGGCAGCTGTTCGCAAGGCCGGGCTCGGGTACACCGGGAGTTTCGATCTCGCGCCCGGGGAATATACGGCCCGCTTCGTAGTTCGCGACGACCTCGGGGGCCGGGTCGGCTCAGTTGCAGCACCGTTGAAGGTGGAGTAAGCGCCGTGCCGCTAACTTTTCACTGTCAGTGACTCACGATCGCGCTCAAGTGTCTTCGCTTCGGCATTCCCGTGCGGATGCCGTACAAATAACAAATACATAAAAAACATTACGATCAGCACCGCGCCAAAGGTGCACACGATTGTGGCCCCGGTGGGCAGGTCGAGCCAGACGGAAAAATAAACCCCCAAGGCGGAAACCAAAGTTCCCATCGTCCACCCAATCGCTAATCGTGGACCGATGCGGTCGGCGAACAGCATAGCTCCGACTGAAGGCACGATGAGGTAGCAAAAGACCAGCAGCACGCCGGCGATTGCGACCGAGGATGTAACCACGAATCCGAAAGATGCATAGAACAGGAAATCCCAGAATCTTATGCTCATCCCCTGCGCTTCGGCCGCGGCGGGATTGGTCGAGATTAAAAGAAATTTTCGGCGGAATATGTAGTGGAACAAACCGACTGCCCCATACAGGATTGCAGTCTTGGCGACCTCATGCTGGTCAACCGCCAAAATATTTCCGACCAGCATGTCTTTGAGATGCTCGGTCTCGCCAGTAGCCTTGCTCATCGCCAGTATGGCGGCGGCAGATGCGACCGCGTATGCAATTCCGATAAATGCTTCCTGCGGGATGTGGCCGTGGCGGGTGCGCGCGAAGGCAAATACCGCCGCGCCCACGAAGGTGAATGCCAGGCTGAGCCAATAAGCGCCCGAACCGTGCGGATCCATGCCGATAAGAATGGCGATGGTTGCGCCCAGTGCCGCGATCTGCGCCAGCGCCAGATCCACAAATATGACCCCGCGCTCCACCACGTGGACGCCGAGATAGGAGTGAATTCCGGTCAAAATCAGGCTGGCTACGAATGGCCAGAATAAAAAATGCAGAATTTCCATCGCGCTCCCTCTATTGAGTGGCCTGAAACATCCTCGTCAGCAGGTCAATGTTGTAGTCAAACAACTTGAAGTAATCCGTAATTTCTTTGGTGCCTCCAACCGACGGAAAATATTGCACCACCTTGGCTCCCGTCTGCTCGGCAATGGAGTTTGGAGTCTTCAAATCGAAATAAGGTTCGACCATGACGATTTTGCAGTTCTCGCGCTTCATCAGGGCGATCAGCTCGATTGTATGGCTTGGAGTCGGTGGGATCCCGGGGCGCGGCTCGACGTATCCAATCACATTTAATCCGAAATGTTTGGCGAAGTTTGGCAGCGACTTATGATAAGTGACGACCTTGCGGCCGCGATAAGGTTTCATTGCCGCGTCCCATTTCTGCTCGGCGGCGGTAAGGCGCTTATCGAAGTCTTCAAAGCGCTGCTGGAAGTATGCGGAATCTCCGGGATCAAGTTCGGCGAATACTCCAGCGATGCCTTTGGCCACGCGGCGGCCGTTATCCGGATCAAGCCAGTAATGCGGATTTCCCAACGGGTGAACGTCCCCTTCGGCGCGACTCAAATTGCCGCTCGGAATATCCAGGATTTCAGCAAATTGAGAGGCATCGAGATAGCCCCTTGCGCCCACCTGGATTCTTGCGTTTCCGGATTGGGTAATCAGCGGCGGGAGCCATCCGATTTCAAGCTGCAAGCCGACGACGATCAGAACGTCAGCCTGGCGCAGCTTCAGCAGGAAACTGGGTTTGGGCTCGATAAAGTGAGGGTCCTGGTAGCCCTTGCCCAGCGATTCGACGTTGATTTTGTCGCCACCAACTTCCTGCGCCAGCGCGGCCATATCGGTCGTCGCGGTGACCACGTTCAACTTTTTGGCGTGTGCGAGCGGCGTTAACAGCAGCAAGCTCAGCAGTTGCACAATTCCCAGAAAATTCAGCATTGAATTTTTTTTCATAGCATCCTCTCTACAATCTTCTATATCGGCAATCCTTTATTAGAAAGGATGCGCTCCGTGCGCTCCCAAAGAGAAGATCAATTGCATCAGCAATTGATTGGAATTACGGCCTTCCGCATATTTTGTGAACTCGTATTGGCCGCGAATCTGGCTGAATTCACTCGGCCAATAGGTCAGTACGATGGAGCCACCTTTGTCCGTCGTATTCGCGAAGCGGCTGCGATCGGAAGAATCGTACCGGCCCCCGGCAAACCAGCGCCGGGCAAATTGATAATCCCCCGAAGCGTAATATCCAAAAGCGCGCTGCTCGGAAGGAAATTCGTGACGCTGGCTCCAGATCAGCTCAGTGCGCCCTACGAAGGAATGATAGATGGCCCGACGCAGCGGCTTCCAGCGGACGGTCGCATCGAATCCATAAAGCTGCGTGATGAAATTTGTACCCAGATCGTTGTGGCCCCGCGCATAAGACAGGCCGAGATCGATGTTCGTGGATTCGGTAATGTCCTTGTAAGCGCGTAAATGGTCAACGTTGCTGACATCGCTGTTTTGCGAGGATTTAAAAACATCGGCGGAATCTCCGCGGAAGACCTGGGCTGTGGCTTCGAGAAAAATGCCTTTGGGCGCGGGTAAAATGCGCTGCACCGATACTCCGGCGTCGTCGATGCCGTCTTCGCCGCCGACTAAATTCGTAGAAACCAGGGGGCGGTCGATCCAAGGCAGCACATGATTGTGCATGGTATTGACCTTGCCAAAGGCCGACCGCATCTTGCCTACTTTGGCAACGAAACTATCGGGAAGGGCGGTAAAGGTGATGAATCCTTCTTCGAGATTTACTCCCTGCTCGCCAAAGGAAATAAAAAAGTCGCCCCGCGAGTAGGGGTCGATAATCGCCTGCAATCCAATCTCCGACTCATGCATCTGCATTGCCGGAAAAGGCTGCAGCGTTGCCAATGGAGGAGCGGTATTTCCTCCGGCCGCTCCGATGAAATCTCCGATAACGCTGATATCGGGGTTCAATGCCTTCGATGCCGCACCGCCCGCGCCTCCATACGACGGTTCCGCGCTTATAACACCGGCAGCTGCGCCGCCAGGGGCTTGGGCCGCGGCAGTAGTCTCAGCTGGTTGGGCGGGGGCAGAGGCCGCGGAAGGCGCACTCGGCTGCTCGCTTTTCAACATGCGCACCTGACCTTCGAGAAATATGATGCGCTCCTCCATCTCTCTCATGCGCTGTTCCATCGCGGAAATATCGGAAGCTGAACTCTGGGCCGCAGCTTGAGAGGGCGCAGATTGATCCTGTTGAGAGAACAACGTCACGGCGCTAACAATCAAAAATGCAGCAAGACTGACTTTGTATTTCATGGTCGCTATCCTCCACCGGAGAGCAGTTAAAAGAAGAGCATTGTGAGTGCGCCGCGCCAACTCTGGGGTCTAACAACCCACGGTTAGAACTTGGCTGGACGCAGATAGATGGAAGGCTAGAGGACGGGAGGAGGGCGCACTGACAGCAGAAAGAAATCGGCGACCGATCTGGGCCGGCCGGGCAGGAATGCGGTTCGCGCAGCCGGCGTGCGGGGAGTGGAAAAAACGACGAACACCAGGGAAAGGATTGGGGTTTGCCCTTTCAGGCAAATTTGGCATGGATGCGTCGCTGAATCTCCGCTTGCCCGATGCTGTGAATAGGTGCTTTCCGGGGGTTCGCCGCAGACGTGCGACGCCTGCATGGTGGTTGCGATCAGCAGAATGCCGATGAAGATATAGGCAACGATCGCCGGGCGCGGCTTGATGAGACTGACTTCCATTATGCTTCTCGCCATTTAGAAGCGAGAAAAATGCGTTATCTAAGGAAAAACAAACTTTAAAGATAACATGACAAGGGGGATGGGAACCGCGGTGACGCGACGCGGTACATAGACCAATCCTGTCTCCGACCCAAAGTGACGCCATCCTACTCCAGCGCTAGCCGAACTCCGGTTTTGGGAATAGGACATTGCAGGTACCGCCGTCCGGTCGCGCGGTAACTTGGGTAATGTTTGACCCGCCGTCACTGCATGCTAACTTTTGTGTTAAGCCAACTCTTATGTGGCACGGTCTACCCTGAAAATCACTCATGCCACGTATCCCCTTTTTCACACTCGGGCACGCAGCGGAGCCGGCGGCACCGCCCCAGCTGAATAGCTACATTCCCACGCTTTCTCTCGATGGCCTTCAGCTCGGCGTGGATAACTTAAGACATGACGTTTATCTGAGTCCCAATTTTGTGGAGCAGATCCGTCTGCATATCGCCAGGTTGCTGGTCCGCTACGGCAATGTGGATGGCCTGCTTTCGGCAGAGGCAACCGAAGCTCCACGAAGCTCAAACTCTCTTCAATCAAAATTAATAGGTTCTCCTGGAGTTAAGCCGAGAGCGGGCGCTGGCTATCGCCGGACGGCAGAGCCCTCGGAGCTTAAGCCATTGCTGGTGCAGGCGCAAGTTGCCGCGCTCAATCAGGCCAAATCCGCAGGCAACATTGCGGTGGACTTACTGGCCCGGCTAGCAATCATCAAGTTATTGCGCGCGGAATTGACCCTGCAGTTCGCGCAAATGCTGGAACGCTGCCACATGACCCTGAAATCCTTCGAAGGTATCCGGCAAGTGAAGGCGCTTGAATACCGGGAGCGGGTCGCGGCGTTTCAGGTGGGTAAGAGGACCATTCTGCGGCAGGCGGCGCAGGAATTGTTTCGGACTCTGCGGGAAATCGACAAGGAAACCCTGGCCCACACCCGCCGTTCGCTGTTCGGAACCCAAAGATCCTCTGAATATCAACTGTTCCAGAACCCGCTGATCTTCACCGAAGAGGGCCTCGACAGCTATCTCAATGCTGAGCACTACGTCATGTTGGGTACTTTCGAACGCGACGCGGACCGCTTCTCCAGCATTCGCCGGATCGCGAGCGAGTTTCTGCTGTCGCTTGAAATCGGCCCCCCGGCACCGGACGAGAGCCTGCTGGATGGCTGGCTGAATGTTCCGGAGAATGCGCAGGAACTGGTCGGGTCGGGGCCGGCATCGGACTCATCCGCGGAGGCGCAGGCCCGGCAATGGCGGCTCAATGAATGGCGGGAGATGCTGGAGCATGAAAAGGTGATGGAGCTAGTCATCGCCTCCTACGAGGTTGTCCCATTGCTGGCCGAGTACTCTCCGCGCATCAACGGGCACCAGTTAAAGAACGCTCTGGTTTCCCGGGAAGAGCGCGAGCGGGTGGAAAGGTTGATTGGGGAGGCTGGAGGGAAAGCCTCTGCGGACAACTTGCGGGCCGCGGTTTCACGCACGGCCAACTGCCGTGGCGACGAACGCGACAGAATTGCAGCACGTTTTTTGCGCGACTTTATGCGTTATCACCGCGACCTTCGCCGGCTGGAAGCAGTCAATGGGGCACTGGAAAGCATCAACCTCATCGGCAACGAAAAAATGCGGGAACTGTCGTCCATGAATGCCACGCTGTATGAATTTCTGCTTCCCAAAGAGCATAAGCCGGCACCGGAAAAAGTATTGCGCCACGTAATTGTAAAAGCCGACGTGCGAGACTCTTCGAAACTTACCCGGTCGCTTTTGCAGCGGGAAATGAATCCCGCCTCCTACTTCAGCCTCAACTTCTATGATCCCGTAAACAAATTGCTGGCAAAATATGGCGCCGAAAAAGTCTTCCTCGAGGGCGATGCCATTATCCTCGGTTTCTTCGAACGTGAAGGGGATGCACCGGCGGTCGTGGGTAAGGCGTGCGTTATGGCACGGGAGATACTAGAAATTGTGCGTGGCTACAATCAACTGCTTGAACAGGCCGGCCTGCCTACCCTGGAGCTGGGGATAGGGATTTCGTATCAGGATTCTGCCCCTATGTATTTGATGGACGGCGAGCAGCGGGTCATGATTTCCGACGCGTTAAATGAAAGCGACCGGCTTTCTTCATGCAATAAGCGCGCCAGAAAAGCTCTGGAAAAGATGAACGCCCCGTTTAATGTTTACGCCTTCCAGACCATTAGCGATGAACAACTGCAAGACAGTCCGGAAGAATTCATTATGAAATACAACCTCAGCGGGATTCGAATGAGTGAAGCCGCATTCGAAAGGCTGCAGAAAGAAATTTCCCTGGAACCCTGCGATGTTCGAATGCCGAAGATGTGGGGAAGTGAAGAATTCAATCTGTACTGTGGCCTGGTTCCGGTTGGCAATGAGATATTCAAAAAAATCGTGGTGCGGAAGAGCCAGGTCGCGCGAATTGATGCCGCCGACTTTTCTCTGCAGCACTGGACCAGCCGGCGATACTACGAAGTGTGTTGTACCCCTGCGTTAAATGCCGCAATCGACGGCAAATCTGCTTCCGCTCGCTAGAAAATAGTCCTCACTGTCGCCCAAGTTATTAGGGCTGGCAGGTACCCAGCACAAATCACAAATTGGAACCTTGTTAAAGAATTGCCGCGCAGGCATTGGATCGACTGCCGCGGCTGCTACTGTCCGGCGCGCAAGGGCGAAATCAGCAATCGGCCGGTAGCTTTCTTTCTGACCACCTTGTCTTGCTTGTAGGAAAGATCCAGCGAACCTTCATCGCTGGCAGCAGCGTCAGCCAGCATGCTTGCAAGGGAACGGAACGAGCGGCTGATGTCGTCATTACTTTGCAAGGCGACGGGGACGCCCTTGTCAATGGCGGGTGATATGGATTGGAAGTTATTGGGAAGCTTCCACAAGAGCTTACAGTTCGTAGCCTTCTCGACGTCTTCATCGTCAAAGCCCGGAATCTTTTTGTAACGATTCAACACCAGGCGAACACGGTCGCGACCAGCTCCCTCTTCGAGGAAAGTACGGATGCGCCCAGCGCTCCACAGCGAAACCACATCAGCCTGAGTCACCAAAAGTACGGCGTTTGACAGATCGCAAAGCAGGCGCGCTGTCTGGTCGACGCGATCGGAGCAATCCACAACCACGTAGCGGAAGTGGGATACCAGCAGATCAAAAAGCCTCGCCAGCTCAGCCGCCGCCGGTGTCAACGAATAGGGCTGCTGCGGTCCAGCCAGCAGCTGTAAGCCCCCTTTGCACTCGGTCATTAAGCCTTGCAGTAAGGAAGTGTCAAGCCGGTGCAAATTTTGCAGCGCGTCGGTGATTCCAAATGTCGGACGGGCATTGAGATGAAGTGCAGCATGGCCCAGCGGAGCAAAGTCCACGAGCAAGACTCCGCCGTGAGCTTCCTGAAGGGCGATGGCGGTGTTAACTGCGACGGTAGTAGCGCCGGACCCGCCCTTGGCGTTGGTTACGGTGAAAACTCTCGCCCGGCCGGAAGTTGTTCGGCTTTTCCCTCGCGAAGCAGCAAAACGGCTGAAGGCTTCCACCATGGCTTTGGAGGTCGCATTTTGTTCCAGATACTCGCGGGCCCCGGCCCGCATCGCTGAAACAATCGTCGTAGGATCGCTCATTCCCCCTATGGCAAAAATGGCAATGTCGGCGATGTTGCTCTGAATCAGTTCAATGGCCCGAATGGCGCGCGGCACGTTGCGGGAGTCGATATCCACCAGTACAACTTCGGCCCGAACATCCTGGATTTGTCGCAGGACAGCATCTGTGGGAGCGGAGGGAAAACCGACGTGACCGAAGACAATCCGCCCCATATGAGTATCCTCGAGGCGGTTCTGGAGCGAATTTAGCCGATCTTTATCCTCGGTGATGAGGCTTACTGCAATACCGTTCATAGTTGGGTTTCCGCCCACTTACCCCTGCGAGCATGTTATGAAGAGACTGGCGCCGAGCCAAATGACTTTCGTAATGACGGTCTAAAAAGCCTTCTTTGCCCGACCAGAAATAGAAAAAGTCACTGGAAAAGTAAGGAAAACAGTATTGGTCCCCGCGTCAGCCAGACTTCATGAGTTCCCCATTCTAACAAAAACCTGAGAAAGAGAAAGAGCCGGAAGGTCCTGGAATCGGCGTCCACCGAGCCTTTTGCTGAGAATCCGATCCAGGCGTTAATACGCTGAGGAAATCTGATTTTTGTCTGTTATTTCTTCATCATCGGGGCCT
>JAFAWN010000456.1 GCA_019241735.1 Terriglobales bacterium | reverse complement strand
ATTTGCATTTACCGGTATAGTGGCCGCGTCGCCCGTCGTTTCACTGTCAGCCTAAGCGTCCCGGTGACCGTTATTGAACCGGCTGATCAGGCGCAATCGTTCGTGCTCCCGCGCGGCGGCTCTTCGTCGGCCTTTCAATAGGTCTTGAAGAGTGATAGTCCCGCTGATCTGCTGGGTGGCACGGTCCACTACCGGAAGGCTGCCTTTGCCCTCGGTGGCCATCAATTCCGCTGCGCTGCGGCAAGTGCTGTCGTTATAAACAAAGAGGTTCGGCAAAACTCCGTTTTCGAGCGGAGGATTCGAAGGCAAGGCCCCCGACATTAGGTCCCGGACGATGACGATCTCCAGCGGGTCCGTCCCATATTCGCGGGTCAGGTGATAACCGCGGCGGCTTAACTTTTCCGTCAGAATTGATCGTGGCATCAATAATGCCGTCACCGTGTAAGCGACCACGCAGCCCAGCGTCAGCGGCACCGCTGCCGGCAGACAATGCGTGACCTCGAGGCTGAACAGGATCGCGGTCATAGGGACGCCGAGGGACCCTGCCAGCATCGCGCCCATCCCGATCAATGCCCAGAAGGCCTGCCCCTCTGTGGATGCGTGAGCCAGATGCCCCGCCAAAGCCCCCACCGCCCCGCCGATCATCAGCAGCGGCGCCAAAACGCCTCCCGACGTTCCCGAGCCCAGCGAGAATGCCCACATCAGCGACTTTGCCAGGATGATCCCCGCAATCAGCCCCAGGGGCGCGCTGCCACGAAGGAGCTCCGCAATGTTGTCGTATCCCACTCCGAGCCCGCGGGGAAAAAACCAGCCTCCAACACCAATTCCAATTCCACCCAGCGCCGGCCACCACATCCAGTGCACCGGCAACCGCTCAAACATATCTTCGAAGGCATACATCATGCGGCTCATGCCCGCGGCCAGAAGGCCCACAACGCCGCCCAGGAAAAGGGAGCCGGTTGCGAATGCAGTTTGGTCCAGGCTGCCAATCGCCGGCATCTGAAACAGGGGCCCGCTGCCCAGCAGATACTCGCGCACAATTGCTGCGGTAGCGCTGGCAATCGCCACCGGCACCAGGCTTCGCGGCCTTAGCTCAAATAGCAGAAGCTCTACTGCCAGCAGGATCGCCGCCAGCGGCGCCGCGAAAGTAGCAGACATACCCGCGGCCGCGCCGGCGACCAGCAGCGCAGTTCGCTCCGCATCGGTGAGGTGCATCCATTGCGCGATCAAGGAGCCAAACGCTCCTCCGGTCATGATGATCGGGCCTTCCGCTCCAAATGGCCCTCCTGACCCGATGGCAATGGCTGCCGATATCGGCTTCAGTACGGCAATCTTCGGCTCTACCCTTGCGCGGTGTAACAGTATCGCCTCGATGGCCTCGGGGATGCCGTGTCCCCGGATCTTGTCTGAGCCAAACCGCGCCATCAGTCCCACCAGGAGCCCGCCGACGATTGGGACAATGACCATCCAATGCCCCAGCGGACTTCCCGCCGGGCTGACTGCGGCCAGGCTAAACCGGTGGTAGTAAAAGAGGTTGGTGAACAGCGCTATTAAACGAAGCAGCAGCATGGCGAGAAACGCCGCGCCAATCCCGATGATTAAGCCGACCGCGGACAGCAGCCACACCCTGCTGTCCACGGTGAAGTCGCGGAGCCCGGAAGACTCAGATTTCATTTATATCGCACCATTAGCCCTGCGGATTTTCTGGTTGCCGCGACGCAGCCGGTTCAGCGTCCGGATCAGTTGCGGGGCGAGTTCGTTCAGCTCCCGCTCATGATCGGCCGCCAGCGCTGCGAGCATCTTGCGCCCTCTGGGGGAAACCGTCAGCACCACACATCGCCGGTCCGCGCCATGCTTGCGCACTATCAGGCCCGCTTCTTCACATCGGCGGCTGAGTTCTACAACTGTGTTGTGGCGCAGTTTGAGCCGCTCCGCCACCCGGCCCACCGTCGTCGCCCCGGTACCCGCCCCCGCTATTTGCAGCAGCAGTTGATGTTGTTGTGGCTGCAACCCCAATTTTTGCGCCGCCCCCTCGCTGAAGTGGAGAAACCGGCGAAGCTGATAACGGAATTCTGCCAGCGCTGGAAGCTGCCCTTCTATGCGGGTGTGTTGCTTATGTCTCACTTAGAAATTATATCGCAATACGATATTTGCTACTACAGCGGAATGATGGTGTGGCGCAGCCCGCCCGCGAAAAGTTCGCAGCTCAAAACAAAGCTCGCGCAGGCGCAGTCCCTCCCGGATTATCTCGACTCCGGTTGTACGGCCAGGACGCCGCCACCAGTGAGAATCCCAACGCCCTGGTTACCCTGGTTACTGGACGCAACCCCCATTCTGGACCACGATTAGGAAGCGAAGCTTGCACCAGCAGTCCGTGCTGCTTGTTCGCACCGGCCCGGAATCTAGGAGAATCAACTTGCCCACTACAACAGCGGAAAACACACGCGAAAGCACCAGGGTCCCAGTCAGGATTCCCCTGACAGTTGTCAGCCTGAACCCCAATATAACTTTCTCTGAAGCTTGCAATACCGTGAGTGTGAATGCTCAGGGGTGCGCGCTTTATGCTGACAAATCTATTGCTTTGGCGACGCCGGTGCTCCTGCGGTTAAAGAATGGCAAGGAAGCTACCGGCCAGGTTGCTTTCTGCAAAGGCTCGCCGTCGAATGGCAAATTGTGGGGCATAGGTGTTGTCCTGGATGAGCCGGGAAATTTCTGGGGCCTCAATCCTTGCCCCAAAGACTGGCTCCCTGTCGAGGACGCGACGGTAAATTCTTCATCCGCGGTAAATCCGCAGCCCGCAAACCCGCTCGCCTCGAAGCCCGAAAGCACTGGGATTACGTCCGCGCAATTCGAGACTATGCAGGCCGAATTCCGGCAACAAATGCGCCAGGAAATGTCCGACATGCTGGCGGACGCCCGGAAGAAGCTGGACGAAGAATTGCAGATCCAGAAGAAAAACACAGAGCTTACTGAAGAGTTGCTGCGCGAGGCCGCCAACGTTCCGCAATCTGCCGAGCATTCGCTGCAGGAATCCCTGGAGCAAAAATTAGCGGACGAAACTAAAAATGCTATCGAGCGGATTGAAGACCGCTTGAAGACTCTGATGGATAAGGCCCGGTCGGATTCAGAAAATCTCGTCCGGCAGAATCGTGAAGAAGCGGAGGAGCTTTGGAGCCAGTCGCAGCAGAAATTTTCTTCCGCCCTCGATGACTTGCAAAAGAAATTTTCCGATCTCGAGGAGCAGAAAAACAAAGAGGTGGCCGAAGCCACGTCTTCCATCGAGCAGGTGAGCGATCAAGTTTATGCCACCGCGCAAAAGCGTTTGGAAAACGATTTTGAAGAACACCAGCAAAATATTGCTGCTCACAAAGACGCCATCAGTGCGGAGGTTGCGCGCTCGCAAAAAGCAATTGAAGAACTCGATGCTCGCATGACGCGGCTCAACGAAGTCGCCGCTCAGCAGCAGAAGGATTTTGCCGACCATCTTGAGATGAGTGTGCTGGAAGCTCTTCAAACCGCGGAAACAAAACTGCAAAAAGCTCTGGGCGATCTGGTCGAATCACAGATAGAACAGGCGAAGCAGCAGATGAACAATGAGCTTGCGCCTGTTTCCCTGCGCGCGGATTCGTTGATTAAAGAGCTTGCCGATTCCGCTGACGAGCTGACGAAACGGGGCGACAGCGTCCGGCAACAGATAACCGAGCTCCAGGAAACCAGGGAAGAAGCCCAGCGCTGGCTGCAACAGCAGACTTCAGACTTCGAGAAGAGCATTGAGCACAGCCTGGCCGAAGCCAGGTCTCAGGCAAAAACCATCGTCCGCAGCGCCCTAGCCGTGATTGAGGATCCAATCGAAAAACTAAACCGCGAAGCCAGGAATAAGATCGAAGACTTCACCGCGCGTCAGCAAGCTGAGCTCGGAGATGGTATCCAGCGCTTGCGCGACACCCTGGCGGCGCTTGAGCATGAAGCTGAATCTTCCCTGCGCGCATCCGTTAACAGTTCTTTTAACGCGCCCTCGGAGATCATAAGTGACGACCATGTAGCTCCGCCGAATCAATCCGAAGCCGAGACTGCCCAGGATACCGACAAATCCGCCGGCCGCGGCCATTCGACATTCGCCCAAAAACTCTCAGGCCTGGTTCGCGGCAAGTAGGATTTTCTGACCGGGCTGTATGGCGCGGGCGCTTCGCGGCAATCTATTACCCCGGTAATCTTAGCCGCTCCGCTAGCCTTTCCAATTATCAGGTAGAATGTTTCCATCCCTTTGATCTTGCGAGTGTTCATGACATCCACAGCAAGTACGACTTTGCCCGGAACTGTCGAAAAAATCATTCCGCCCGTGGATCCGCGTGATTCTGAGAAAGCGCAGATCGAGATCAAGGGCGCTGACGACCTTTACCGCGAAATCCGGATTGAAAACAAGCTAGTGGATGACCATGGCAACCCTGTACGCCTGAAGCCGGGCGCTACGGTCGAAGTCACGGTTGAGGCCCCTCCTGCGGCCACCACTCCCGCGACTCCCTGAGCCCTGTCTAATTAGTCGGCGACCTGCGTTCCCTTAATTTGTCCCCCGCATAACCACCCCGCTGAATTCTTCTTCCTCATCTACAATCTCTCCATTCAGCGATTCCTTCGACCATGGAATCCACCCGCATCCGCGAATTGCTTGCGCCATTCCTCAAGACAGAACTGAGTCCGGCCCAGATCGAAAGCCTGGCGAGCTATATGGATTTATTGTTGCGCTGGAACCAGCGCATCAACCTTACTTCAGTCCACGCGCCGGAGGAGATCGTCACCCGCCACTTCGGCGAATCGCTGTTTCTGGCGCAGCATCTTTTCCCCTCGCCCGAGAGTGCATCGGCGGCTTCGAAAAACGCCGTGCTCGCGGATAAATCAATAAAAACATCAACCTCTTCGCTGCGTGTGATGGATGTCGGCTCCGGCGCCGGTTTCCCTGGCCTTCCCATTAAGATCTGGGCGTCGCAGGTGCAGCTCACGCTGATTGAAGCCAATCACAAGAAAGCCACTTTTCTGCGCGAAGCAGTACGCACTCTTAAATTGACGGATGTCGAGGTGTTCGCCGGGCGCGCCGAAGACTTTCCGGGTCGAGCCGACGTGATCTGCATGCGTGCAGTTGAGCGCTGCGTTTCAATTCTGCCGGAGGTCGCAAATCTGGTTGCGGCGGGGGGACAACTCGCTTTAGCTGTTGGCGAAAGCCAAGTGGTGGAAGTCCGCAACCTCCTTCCCCAGTTTAACTGGTTCCCCACCGCAACCGTGCCGATATCAAAGTCCCGGGTTCTGCTTATCGGTTCGGGTATCAAGTAAGTTAACTATCACTCCAGAAGTGGAATCTCGCCTTGCTATTAAGACTCTACGGCACAATTATTTACAACCTGCGAAAGCGGAAGTGGAATAACGATAAGGGATTCTCAATTTGATACCTAGAAGTGTTCCACGTGGAACACTAAATTAAGGTCGGCCGAACGTTCCACGTGGAACATTCCCTGGAATACTCAGAGAAGTATAGATTGCCAAATCGCCAGGTGGAACATCCGAGCCAACCGTCCAAAACGTTCCACGTGGAACATCCGGGTTACATCATTCAAAAGTCCCCCTAGAACAGATTTGCCCCTCGCTGACGCTGAACCCTTTTCGAAGCGAGCGTTGCTAAACCCCAGATAAACCAAAAACGCCAAAACCGAGTGCCTAACCGCGCCAATGTTCCACGTGGAACATCCACAGCTGCACCAAAAAAGGGCCTTGCCTTCGTGCCTCCATCTCTCATAAGGTTGAATTCTCTGCATTTCTCCAAAAACTGAATGGGACGCGTCCTCGCGATTGCCAACCAGAAAGGCGGCGTTGGGAAAACCACCACCGCCATCAACCTCGCCGCGTCTTTCGCCGCAGCCGAGGTCAATACTCTGCTGATTGACTGCGATCCGCAATCGAATGCCACTAGCGGCCTCGGGCTTCCTAAAGATGAGCACCGCCTCAGCGTTTACGATTTGCTGCTGGGCGCGGCATCCGCTGAGGAAACCCTACAGGCGACTGAACTGGAGCAGCTTTGGATTATCCCTTCGCACAAGAATCTCGTGGGCGCAAACGTCGAGCTGGTAGGCGCTGAGCACCGTGAATCCCGCCTCAAAGATGCCATCGCTCCTCTGCGCGACCGCTTCCACTTCATCGTGCTCGACTGTCCTCCCGCTTTGGATCTGCTCACCCTAAACTCCCTGGTGGCTGCGGACGCGGTGCTTATTCCCATGCAGGCGGAATATTTCGCGCTCGAAGGAATTACAGAATTGCTGGGCACGATTTCGCGCATCCGCGCCAGTTTTAATCCGGCGCTCGAAATCGAGGGCGTTGTGCTTACCATGTTTGACGAACGGACGAACCTGGCGCAGCAGGTGACGGCGGAGTTGAAACGGTTCTTCGGGGAAAAGCTCTGCGCGACCACCATTCCGCGCAACATCAGGCTGGCCGAGGCCCCGAGCTACGGAAAGCCGGCGCTGCTTTACGACGTTCGCTCGCGCGGGGCCGAGAGCTACATCCGCCTGGCGAAGGAACTGATGTCACGAAACATGCCAACTTCAGAGCAGCCGGCGCCAGACGAACTCAACCCACAAGAAGACATGGAGAACGCGGAACTGGACAAAAGCGCGTGAGCGTCTTTTGTATGGGCGCCAGCGCGTCCTTCGCGGCCAAATTGACATTGCAGCTAACCAATAAGACTTAAGGATAAAAACCAATGACAGCAACAGCGGAAAAAATTCGGCCTCTAACGGAAGAAGCCGGAACCGATAACGTAGCGGCAACCGATAAAGCCTCCGGCCATCCCGCCCCTGAACGTTCTCCAGAGAAGCGTCGCGCCCTGGGCCGGGGACTCGATTCCCTGCTTCCTCGCGCACCGCTTCCGGGCAACGCGCTTGCCGGCGCAGCTGCTCCCGCCGCGTCTTTACCTTGGAACCCGGGCACATCCGATGAAAAAATGTCGGGATGGCGCATTGCGCCGAGAGCTGAGCCGGCGGCAAGTGAAGTGGTGCCGGAGATTCAGGCGCAGGCCGCTCCCCGCGCGGCTTCCGGGGACACCGTAGCGGAGATTCCGCTTGATCGCATCGACCGCAATCCCTATCAGACGCGCCTTAACTTTAATGAAGAAGAGCTGAAGGAGCTGTCGCAATCCATTAAAGAAGTCGGGATTGTGCAGCCCATCGTGGTGCGTCCGCTGGCGGCGGGCCGCTACGCGCTGGTGCTGGGCGAGCGGCGCTTGCGCGCCTCGAAACTTGCGGGACAGACAACGATTCGCGCAATCGTGCGCCGGGTTTCCGACCAGCAGGCCGCGGAAATGACGGTCGTCGAGAACCTGCAGCGCCAGGATCTGACCTGCATGGAGCAGGCAAACGCATTCGCCAAGCTCAGCCGCGAGTTCGGCCTGACCCAGGAGCAGATTGGCCAGCGCATCGGGCTGTCGCGGGAGTCAGTCTCGAATTACATGCGGCTCCTGAAACTGCCGGAAAATGTCAGGCGCTATCTGCAGGATGGCAGGCTGGGATTCAGCGAGGCGCGAGTGTTGTTGCAGCTTGGGGACGACGCGCAGCGGATTTCAGACTTCGCGACCCAGGCCGTAGACGCAAAGTTCTCAGTGCATGAGCTGCAGAGTTTAGTTGAGCTGGCGATGACACCCCACGAGCCCCGCCACGGAGATCAGGGCCGGGCGCGATGGGTGGATCCTAATGTACGTGCAGCGCAGAGCGATCTTGAGAGGGTGCTGGGGGTGCGGGTGCGCATCAGCGACCGCAAAGGAAAAGGTAAGATCGTGATCGAGTACGCGAACCTGAGCGACTACGACCGGATCGTCAGCATGCTGAAGGGAAAAGGCGACTGAGAGCAGGGACCCGCACTTCGATTGATCCGGATTTCGATCGAAACAAACCCAATCTTCGAACATCGATTGATACGAATCTGGGTGATTAACAGACGCCGTAGTCACCCAAAGTTGAAGGCAGGGTTCGAGGTTTCGCGTGTTTTACGCCGTGGGGTGGGACAAAGCCGTGGATTTGAGGCGGAACGACAGCGCTCAGCGCGAAAAGGAACGACGAGAAGATGATCGAGTACGCGGACCTGCGACCGCGGGGAACAGGTCTCGCGCGCCCGAAATTGAGCCCCCGGAATTCCAGCACCCGAAATTCGAGCATCCAAAATTCGAGCGAAGCGCACCTCGCTTCGAACTGCATCTCGTTAGATAAGTATCTGCCCAGTTAACAGCCGCCTGATTCACCCCGCAGATCCAATGCATAGCGCCAATTCTTGGCTCATTTCACCCAGTTAAGTGGGACAAAGTTTTGATTTTGAGGCGGAGGTTACTGCATGGGCGGCGAAATTCGCACTACTTTCGGCCGGGAACCAAACAGAGGTTTAACCCACACCTATTTCGGGGACGTTCTACACCAAGAATGTTTAGCCCGAAAGGGTTGCTGACTCACGATTCAAATATCTGGTAAGCTTCCGCGCGAGTTTTAGTCTCATCTTCAAGGCGCCGCGCTTTAACCCCCAGCGCGAGCCTCGGATGATGACCCGGCCCTGCGTACCATCCAGCATTCGGTCTGAACTAGGTGCGGTCCATGTCCCGAAGATCCCGTGTCGCTATTCAAATGCTTTACTCCTGTTTAGCGGTAATGGTACTGAGCGTACTGATGCTGGCCCAATTTAATCCTGTTGGCGCCCGTCAGTCAGCCGTAT
>JAFAWN010000328.1 GCA_019241735.1 Terriglobales bacterium | reverse complement strand
ATGCCACAGTGGCAGTCACGGCCGTATTTGCTTGAAATATTGCACGGAAAAATACCGCACAGAGCACTTGCAACGAACGACATCTTTTCAACCCTGGACAGAAGTCGCGCTCGAGGTGAAGGTCAGCCGTCGATTAATTTCAGCTCCATGTACAACGTGCCTGCTATTGGATTTGGTCGGTAGGCTGGGATCTCGCGAAAATCTAACCTGCGATACATCGCAACCGCGTCTTTCATGACTGGCTCGACCGTATCGAGGCGCATGCGCTTGTAGCCCATATTCCGCGCATCCCGGATAATTTGATCAACGAGAGCCCGGCCTACACCTCTGCCGCGGAACGCCGGTCGCACATAAAGTCGCTTCATCTCGCAAACTTCGGGCTCCAGTGGGTGCATTGCCACACAACCCGCCCACAATGCACCGCATTTCGCCAAACGCAGGCGGCCATCCGGAGCGGCGTAGGCTCCCGGGAGCCCCGAAAGTTCCTGATCGAATCCCTGGAAACAGAGACTGAAATTCAGAGACCGCGCATACTCAAGAAAAAGCTCGCGCGCGCAGGCGATCTCTTCCGGCGTGTTCGCCTGAACCATCGATATTTCACTTTTTGCCGCCGTCACCCCATCAGCATGCCTCCATTTACATTCAGGACATGCCCGGTGATGTAGGAGGCGTCGTCGGATGCCAGAAATGCTACTGCATTGGCTACATCCTCAGCCGACCCAAGTCGCGCCAAAGGAATCATCTTCAGAGCATCCTGCCTTAAGTTTTCAGCCAGTCCTGCGGTCATAGCGGTCTCTATGAAACCAGGCGCAACCGCGTTACAAGTGATATTGCGGGACCCGAGCTCGCGTGCGACCGCCATCGTTAATCCAATCAGTCCAGCTTTCGAAGAAGCATAGTTGGCCTGTCCGGCCTGCCCCATCTGCCCGAAAACCGAGGTGATGTTGATGATTCGGCCCCAGCGCTGTTTCAGCATCGAACTCGCAACCTGCTGAATGCATAGATAGGCCGAAGTCAAATTGATGTTCAGTACGGCATCCCAATCGGCGCGCTTCATGCGCATGATCAACTGGTCGCGGGTGATACCGGCGTTGTTTACCAGGACATCGATCTTTCCCAACTGTGCGATCATGCTCTTGAACGTGGCCTTGATTTGGTCTTCATCTCCGACGTCGAGCGGGAAAACGAAAGCCTTCCCCCCGGCCTCACCAATCTGCCGCGCCAACTCGTTAAGCTTTTCCTGATTTCGCGCTGCCAGCGCCACGGTGGCGCCGGAAGCAGCGAGTTTGAGCGCGCAAGCGTGTCCGATGCCCTGTGAAGCGCCAGTGACCACAGCGACGCGGCCGGTAAGAGTCATTCCAGGTTTCTCCCCGAAAGCATCCGTGCTTCTAAAACGTCCGTGCTTCTGCGGAATTAAGCGCGAATTATAACGGCTTTAGTCAGGAAGCGCCGCTATGAATGGGACAATGCCCACGCTTCCGCCGCCGCCACCCGGCGGGCGATTGCCGGATGGGAGTGGAACAGCCACTCAACCCAGCGAGAGGGAGTGCGCTCGGCAAGGTTCTGATCGGCAAGCTTATTCATCGAGGAGATGAATGGTTGAACACTGGCGATCGACCGGAAAGCGTAGCGGTCGGCCTGGCGCTCGTTGTAGCGTGAGTAGGCGTTTATGGCAGGCAGCACCAATAGGGAAAGCCCGGTCGAAATCAAAACCAACAGCGGCAGATTCGCGAAATCGGAGAGAGTTTCAAATATACGCAGGCGATCGACGGCAAAGTGCAACGTCCAATTTGCAGCCCAGAACCCTGCGAGGCTTAGGACTGCCTGCACCGCGATTCCCTTCAATATGTGACGGTGTGCCTGATGCCCCAGCTCATGCGCTAGAACAGCCTCAATTTCCTCGGGTGAATAGTTGTCAAGCAGAGTGTCCGCCAGAATAATCCGGCGCGTGCGCCCAAGACCGGTGAGTGCGGCGTTTGCCTTCTTACTTTTCTCCGAAAGGTTCCACTTGTAGACCCCGCGCACCTGCATGCCGGCCTTTTCGCCAAGCCGCACCAGCCGGGCTTTCAGCTCTTCATTTTGAAGAGGTTCGAATTTATAAAAGATGGGAAACAAAATAACCGGCGCCAACTGGGCCAGAAGCACCATTAAAACCAGGAACGCCGCCCATGCCAGCAGCCACCAGTATTGGGGAAATTGCCGGACCGTGAAGTACACAAGTTCAACCACAATTGTTGCCATCAGCAATCCAATTAGAAACCCCTTTGTCTCGTCCCAGATCCAACCGCGAAGTCTTTGATTGGAGAGATTGAACTTGTGCTCCAGGCGAAACCCGTAATAATCCAACCCGATCCCCAGGACTTTGCCAATCGCCATCAGCATCAGCAGATAGAAGAATGCCGCCAGCGCATAGTGCGAGAAGGCGGCGCCATAGGCCAGATCGCGGAGCACCCGGGTCCACCCCGTAATGAGCAGGATGACCATGAGCGCCACCGCCAAGCCCATGTCAGCTATTCCCAGCCAGCGGTGTATCCGGTTATAACGCCGGGCGTCGTCTGAGTCGGCTGGCACAGTTGTCGCCAAGGGTTGCATATGGAATTATCGCCCGTTAACGCCGTAAAACGCGACTGCTTAAAGTGCCGCGCCCTCGGGACACGGCGGTCATGAAAATGGCGCAAAGCTCGCTGGTCTTCCGGACATCATCTTTGGACGTTACCTCCGGACATTACGCGCGGACATTACGTCCGCTCCATGGCCAGGTCCACCCCGCCCGCGAGGATTTCATCCACTAATTCCTGCGATGCCGCCTCCGCATAGATTCGCAGCAGAGGCTCAGTGCCGGACGCCCGGAACAGAATCCAGGCCTCGGCTCCGTCGCTATGGTTGGGAGCAGCGAGAAATAGTTTCACGCCGTCAAGATTTTCTCTTCTGTCGATTCCATAAGAAACCAGCCTTTTCGTGGCCGCCGCCCGCTGGATGGCGCCTTGCTTGATTTCTTCGGAGACATGGAGGTCGCGCCGCCTGTAGAAGTGCGGCCCATAGTCCCGCTGAAGCGCCGCTACCAGTTCGCCGAGCGGCTTCCGCTCTTCCGCCATCACATTGGCCAGCAGCAGCGAGTTGAGGACGCCGTCACGCTCCGGCAAGAAACTGCCGTAGCCGATCCCCCCAGATTCCTCGCCTCCGATAAGAATTTCGCGGTCCATCATCAGGTCGGCGATGTACTTGAATCCGATTGGACATTCGTGCATGCGGCGGCCGTAGCAGGAGGCGATGCGGTCCACCATGCGGGAACTATTGAAGGTCCGCGCAATTTCTCCCGGCCACCTCTTCCGCTCCAGCAGCCAGTGCAGCACGATGGCAAAAATCTTATGCGCATCGACAAAGCTGCCGTCTTCAGCCACCGCCCCAATACGATCGCCATCACCGTCGGTGGCAAAGCCGGCATGGCATCGTTCTTTCACCACGGTTTCCTGCAACTTGGTTATGTGGGGTTCGATAGGTTCCGGATTGATTCCAGGAAACAGCGGATTCAATTCCTGGCGGATGGCAATATGTTCAATCTCGTGGCCGCGAAAGATACCTGCCAAAACGCCACGCGCTGATCCGTGCATTGAATCCACCGCAAACTTAAAGCCTGCACCGGCGATCAGTTCCATGTCCGCGAACTTACAAATAGCTTCTGTGTAGGAACTCTTTAAATCTAATTCGCGGATTGGCGCTGTGCGCCCCCGCGGTATGGCGGTGGTCCGCAGTTCGGATTCGATTGCCCGCATCATTGCCGGCGTCCCTGAGCCCCCGAACTTCCCCTTGAATTTCAGTCCATTCCAATTCCAGGGATTGTGGCTGGAGGTGATCACGATCCCTCCGGCTGCGCCAAGATTTTTTATAGCAAATGAAATTGCCGGGGTTGGCGTGTAATCGCCGGCCAGCCATACCGGGATCCCTGCGTTCGCAAGCACTTCAGCCGCCAGCCGGGCGGCGCGTTGCGAATAAAACCGCGTATCGTAGCCGACCACGGCGCCGGCCTTGGGGTCTTCATACCGCTGTAGGTAGGAGGCGATTGCGCCGGAAACGGACCGGATGTTTTCGAAAGTGAAATCGTCGGCGATCAGGCCACGCCAGCCGTCGGTGCCAAATTTGATCTCAGTCATGGCTATGGCGGAATCTGAATGTGCCCCGGAGTATCTCCGTTAAGTCAGTTTACCCAGCTTTTTCTGGTCCAGATATTGCACGACTTTGCCCACATTTTGCGCCTGGTCGCGGGTAGTGATCAGCAACGCATCGCCGGTATCCACAACCACCAAATTGGCTACGCCGATGGTCGCCACGAATTTAGCTGGGGCGGAAACGTAGTTCCCGCTGGAACTCAGGGTGTACATTCCCGCGCTGGAAATAATGTTGTCGTCCGGCGGGTGCAGGCGGGAAAGCTGGTATTCATGCAGCGCCGTCCACGATCCCAGATCATTCCAGCCGAAGCTGGCGGGCAGGCAGAAAATCCTGGATTCCCGCCCTCCACGGGCCGAGCGTGGTTCCAGTACCGCATAATCGATACTGATGTTTTCGCACTTCGGATAAAGTTTTTGAAAAGCTGAGGCGAAGCTCTGCCTGCCGAAAGCGGCGGCAATCTGCTGTAATATCGCTGCGGTTTTTGGCAAGTGCTCGATCAGAGCTTTGGTCAAAGTGCGCGCGCTCCACAGAAACATTCCGCTGTTCCAGAAATAATTTCCGGATGCAATGAATGCCGCCGCGCGCGTGGCGTCCGGCTTCTCGGTGAAGCGCCGCACCCGCAGCGCCTTGATGCCGCCGGGGACAGCTTCGATGTAGCCATAGCCGGTCTCCGGGCGGGTGGGAGGGATGCCGATAACAACGATATTGTCTCCGGCAGCCGCTATTTCAATGCCTTTGTAGATTGTGCTGTGAAAGCTTTTCAGGTCATCTATCACATGGTCGGCAGGAAACATTCCAATAATTGCATTGGGATCCTTACGCATCAGGACGAAGGCAGCAAGGCCAATAGCGGGCGCAGTGTTGCGCCCAATGGGCTCGGCGATGATCTGCGGGCGGTGGATCTGGGGAAGCTGTTTTCGGATCTCCCGCTCAAGATGTTGATTGGTAATAATCCAGAATTGGCGGGACGGCGCCAGCGGCAGCAACCGGGCCACAGTTTGCTGAATCATGCTGCGCTTGCCATCCAGCGCCAGCAGTTGTTTAGCGCGGCGTTTGCGGCTCAGCGGCCAAAATCGGGTGCCGCGGCCTCCAGCCACGATGACTGGATAAAAATTAGAAGGTTTTTTGACCACGCTGGTTTAAGACTCTACAACATCGTGGAGTCTATGGAGCGGATTCCTACATCCGCGTCGCGGGTTCGGGCACGCTCACAGGCGGCACCTGCGCTCTCAGCAACTCCACTGACCATTGCGGGCGAATGCGGAAGTTTTCGATCGCCGCCGGGACCACCACCGCATCTCCTTTAGCAAGGGTCACAGATTCGCTGTTCTCGGCTTCGACCACGCCGCATCCCTCAACCGCCAGCAGAATTTGCGCGGAGGTCTTTCCGGTTTGCGGCCCGAAATCCTGAATCTCCTTCAGCTCAAACATATCGACCTTAAAATAAGGGGCGGCGATCAGCTGCGAATGCACATTCTTACCGCCGTTCTTATTCACCGACGCCGGCCGGATCACTTTTCCGGAAGCCACATGTTCCTTCACAGCAGCCATGCCGGCTTCCAAATGCAACTCCCGCCCACGGCCGTAGTCGTAAAGGCGATACGTCGTATCCGATTGCTGCTGCGTCTCCACCAGAACCATGCCGGGACCAATGGTGTGAACAGTGCCGCCGGCAACGTAAATCATTTCGCCGGGGAATACATTGATCCAGTTCAGCAACTCTTCCGCGCGTTGCTGATGAATACCTTGTTCAAACTCAGGTTTCGCGACACCGGGCCTGAGGCCAAGAGCCAGCTTTGCGCCGGGCTGGGCGTGCGCCACATACCAGCACTCCGTCTTGCCGCAAGGAAGTTCTGCAGCCTTTGCACTCGCGTCGTCAGGATGGACCTGCACTGATAATTTTTCGTGCGGAAAGAGAAATTTCATGAGCAGCGGAAACTGCATCGCATTCTCTGGCGCGGTGCCCACCAGTTCGCGTCCATATCCAACGGTTAATTCGCCCAGGGTTTTTCCTGCGAGCTGCCCATTCGCGACCCGGCAATGGTCGCCGGTAAGCCAGGCCTCGCCAATTTTTTCTTCGAACCTATGATTTGGGTATATCGGGGTCAGATCCACCGAACCCCAGGGGCGCGGATCAAAAAGTGGGCGCATCAGCAGGGGATAAAGCTCACTCATTCGGAGGCTCGTAAAAGACACACGGCGTCAGCGAAGATGGCGTGAATCAGGTTGCGGAGCAGTTGCTTATAGAGCATCTACAGCGCGGAAAGAAATTCGCGCATACGCTTAAGTCCTCGATCCAGTTCACTGGCTGCTGTGGCGTAGGAAACCCGGATGTGCTCCTGGGTGCCAAATCCTTCGCCCGGGACGGTCGCCACGTGAGCTTCATGCAGCAATCGTTTGGCGAGATCCGATGCGGTCTTCACCCCGCTACGCCCGAAAAACGCAGAAATATTCGGGTAGGCGTAGAACGCCCCTTGCGGCACATTGCATTTCACCCCTTCAATCGCGCGCAGCCCCGCAACCACCTGATCGCGCAACTGGATGTATTCCTGCCGCATGCTCTCCACGCATTCCTGCGGCCCGTTCAACGCCGCCACTGCCGCCTTTTGTACGATCGATGTGGGATTCGAAGTGGACTGGCCTTGCAACTTTTGCATGGCGTTAACAACGGGTGCGGGAGCCAGCGCATATCCGAGGCGCCATCCGGTCATGGCGTAGGTTTTCGACAAAGACCCGATAACCACCATCCGCTCTTTGCACTGGCGCAGCGATCCTATGGAAAACCGCTTTCCGGTGTAGTCGAGATACACATAACATTCATCGGATAGGATCCAAATGCCGCGCTCGGTGGCCAGTTGGACCAGGTCAGTCAATTCCTCCGAATCCATAACCGCGCCGGACGGATTCGAAGGTGAATTTAAAATAATTAATTTGGTGCGGTTCGTGATGCGGCGTGCAATCGCATCCGCTGTCACCTGAAATCCGTGGCTCTCATCCCCGTCCACCAGCGCGCACTCCCCGCCGGCGTAACGCACGATGTCCTTAAAAGAAACCCAGTAGGGTACGGGCACGATTACTTCGTCGCCATGATCGACCAATACCTGGATGGCATTGAAAAGCGCATGTTTGCCGCCAGTCGAAGCGATGGACTCCTCCCGCCGGTAATCAGAGGAAAAATCTGCGGCGTGACGGCGCACAATGGAATCGCGAAGCTCAGGCGTTCCACCTACCGCCGTGTACTTGGTGAAATTTGCGTTGATTGCCGCAATCGCCTCGTCCTTAATGTGCTGAGGAGTGGAAAAATGAGGTTCTCCCGCCCCGAAATCCACTACGTCGACGCCCTGCTGGCGCAGCTTATCCGCTTCCGCCACGACTGCCATCGTGGCCGACGGCTCAATGCGGTTGATTCGTTCCGTCAATTTCAGCTCGTGAGTTGCTTCCGTCGCAGTC
>JAFAWN010000226.1 GCA_019241735.1 Terriglobales bacterium | reverse complement strand
AGGTCGAGGAGTTTCTAAGGAACGCGGGGCTAGACCCATCCCGCACCCGGTCGCGCGCAGCAGAGATTTCAACTCTTGCGTACCCAATAAGGGCAAACTCAACCCACTGGTTTGGCCATCGCATGGGCTGCACCGTTGATGCGGCTTTGCCGCGTCCGTTCGTAAACGCGAATATATTCCCGGGCAGAAGCGTTCCAGGAAAAATCCTTGCTCATTCCATTTCTCATCAACTCGCGCCACGAAGCCTGATCGCGGAACGCTAGAAGCGCCTGTTTAATCACGCGCAGCAGCGCTTCGCCGCTGTATTCGGAAAACTTGAAGCCCGTTCCCTTCCTGGTGCGCGGCTCCCAGGAGTCGATGGTGTCATCGAGACCGCCGGTTGCACGGACAATCGGCACGGTGCCGTACTTGAGGCTATAAATCTGATTCAGGCCGCATGGCTCATATTTGGAAGGCATGAGGAACATGTCACTGCCCGCTTCGATTTTGTGAGCAAGTTCGTTGTCGTATGCAATCTTCACCGCGATCTTCTGCGGATACTGTTTGCTCAGCCGGGTAAACATTTCTTCGTAGGAAGCATCGCCGCTGCCCAGCACAACGAAAATCATTTCTTCGCGCGCCAGGCGGTCCATAACCTGCGCAATCAAGTCAAAGCCTTTCTGCGCGGCGAAGCGGGAAACGATCCCAATCACGGGAAGCGAGGTCTGGGTTTTATTCACGCCGAAAGAGGCGAGCAGATCTTGCTTGCATCTAGCCTTGCCGGTTAAATCCTCGGCAGAATATCTAGCGGCGATGAACTTGTCTGTTTGTGGGCTCCATTCGTCATAGTCCACTCCATTCACAATTCCCACCAGGCTGGAGCCGCGATCACGAAGGACCCCCTCGAGCCCAAAACCGAATTCCGTGGTTTGAATCTCCTGTGCGTATTTCCGGCTGACGGTGGTCAGGGAGTCGGCGTAGGCGAGCGCTCCTTTCAAGAAGCTGACCTGGCCGAAAAATTCCATTTTGGCAATCGTGAACAGGTCCCAAGGTAAGGTCAGCAGCGGCAGGGTATCTGGAGCGAACAGGCCCTGATATCCAATGTTGTGAATGGTGAACACGCTGGTTGCGTCTCGAAAAGCTGGATCCTCTGCGTACTGGGTCCGTAACAACACCGGAACCAGCGCCGATTGCCAGTCGTGGCAGTGGAAGATGTTGGGCACGCCTAGAATCTTGGAAGCCTCGAGCACCGCGCGCGCAAACAAAGCGAAACGCTCGGCATTATCGGGATAATCCCCGGCCGGGGTGCCATACAACCCCTCGCGATCAAAATATTGCGGATACTCGACGAAGAAATAATCCACGCCCGAGTGGTTTCCCCCAGTGAGCACCGAGCAGAAGCGATAGTGGTCGTCGAATGGGATGGTGATACTCCGCACCACCGTCTCCGCATGCTCGAGTTTCGTCTCACGATAACGCGGCAGATAAACGCTCACTTGATGGCCGGCTGAGGCAATCGCGTTCGGCAAAGCCCCAATAACGTCGGCGAGGCCGCCGGTCTTGGAAAACGGCACGCATTCTGATGCCGCAAAGACCACATGCATAAAAGATGTATCCTTCCCAGGCGCCGACTTTACCGGATGCGAGAGTTTAGAGGTGAGATGGGAACGTTGCGTCACCAATACGTGTAAAAATAAATTTACGGGCTGACGCTCAAAGTTTAAATTGGGGCGAGAAAAGGGGTCAATGTGCCGAGAGTTCCTGCGGCGCGGCGGATTGTGAAGCCAAAGCTCGGCCAGCATTTTCTGGTCGATGGAGCCGCGGCGCTGCGCATCGTCGAATCGCTGGGCGATATTTCGGACGGCACCGTCCTTGAAATAGGTCCGGGCCGAGGGGTTCTTACTGAGATCCTCGCGAAACGCACGCGAAGACTGATTGCCATCGAATTGGACCGGGTACTGGCGGCGCAGTTGCGGATGAATTTCGGGCTGTATCCAAATGTTGAGATTATCGAAGGCGATGTTCTTTCCATCGACCTCGATACCGTGTTTGGACCTAAGCCCGGCAGCACCCGCCCGGGAATTGTGCAGACCGCGGAAAAGGCGCGGGTTATTGGAAATCTTCCGTATTTCATCACATCAGACATTTTGCTGCGGCTGTTCAGATATCGGCGTTACTTTGACGAGATTGTACTGCTGGTGCAGAAGGAGGTTGCAGACCGGCTGGCCGCGAAGCCCGGAAAAAGCGACTATGGGCTTCTGTCCGCGACCGCGCAACTGTATGCGCGCGTTCAAAAATTGTTCACGCTTCCTCCTGGAGCATTTTCGCCTCCGCCGAAAGTGTATTCGACGGTAGTGCGGCTGACGATTGCATCGCGGGTCGAGGAGCTGGTGCGGGATGAGCCGGGTTTCATTGCATTCCTGAAGCTTTCATTTGGACAGAAAAGAAAAACGCTTTGGAACAACTTAAAATTAGGTTACGAAGCTGAACTTCTTCGCGCGGCGCTGGATGAAGCAGGCGTGAAGCCGAATTTGCGGGCCGAAGTACTTTCCCTGGAAAAGAGTGCGGCTTTGTTCCGCGCATTATCGGATGCAAAAAGCGCTTCGTAAGCCAGCTTTCCTATTGGG
Source organism: Terriglobales bacterium (assembly GCA_019241735.1). Classification (GTDB taxonomy): domain Bacteria; phylum Acidobacteriota; class Terriglobia; order Terriglobales; family Acidobacteriaceae; genus JAFAWN01. The sequence goes on along the minus strand of JAFAWN010000226.1, from coordinate 3,929 downwards.
CTGGAGGAATAACCCCCGCCTTGCTCGTGAAAAATGATAGTCCGATCTCCAGCGGTTGCGGGACGTTTCTATCCTCAAGATCCCAGGATTGTGCGGCGCGACGTGGAATCGTATCTTTTGTCAGTTAAAGAACGCACGCGCGCGATCGGCTGCATGGTTCCGCACGCCGGATATATGTATTCCGGCCAGGTCGCGGGCTCTGTTTATGCAACATTCGAGATTCCGCAGCGTTGCATCGTGCTCTGCCCGAACCACACCGGGCTGGGAAAGCCGCTTGCGATCATGAGCGATGGCGAGTGGATGACGCCTCTAGGCGATGTCCCGATAGACGCAGAAATGGCGGGAGAACTGATGCGACAGTTTCCCCTGCTCGAAGAAGATGCCGAGGCGCATCGCAACGAGCATGCCATCGAAGTGCAGCTTCCATTTCTGCAAATCATGCACCCGGATTTCACGTTTGTCCCTATCGCGCTGGGTACGGGACGCTTCGAAGTTCTCGAAGCATTAGGGCACGCGATCGGAAGCGTGGTTACATTATCGGAGTATCCGGTACTGCTGATCGCCTCCAGTGACATGAACCACTACGAGAGCGACAGCGTGACCCGCGTAAAAGACCGCCTCGCGATAGATCAGATCCTGGCGCTTGATCCCGCTGGACTATTCGAAGTTGTGATGCGCGAGCACATCAGCATGTGTGGATTCGCAGCTGCAATAGTTATGCTCGCCGCCGCGAAGTCCCTGGGAGCGACATCAGCGGAGTTGGTCAGCTACGCCACGTCGGGAGACGTTTCCGGCGAACGGGATATGGTCGTGGGTTATGAAGGAATGGTTGTGCGGTGAGTGGGATCAGCCGACATCACTTGATGTCCCGCCGGCTGCGGGCACGTAGCATTTCAGCGTGTAGTCCATCACCATACGATCGGCGTTGAAGCGCCAGCCCAGGGTGCGGATGGTCCGTTTCATACGTTTAATCCAGCCGCGAGGCAGGCCATCCTGATCGCGCTGGTAATAGAGTGGAATAACTTCCTCGCGCAGTACACGATATAAATCTTCGCCATCGCGGCTGTCGTGAATGCTCATATCGGAGTGAGTGCGGCCAGTGCCGATGGCAAACCCGTTCAGGCCGTCGTAGGCCTCCGCCCACCAGCCGTCGAGGATCGAGAGATTAAGCCCTCCATTCAGAACAACTTTCTGGCCGCTGGTGCCGGACGCCTCCAGCGGACGCCGCGGATTGTTAAGCCACACGTCGACGCCCTGGACGAAATGGCGGCCCACATTGATGTCGTAATCCTCGACGAAGACGAACTTGTCGGCAAACTTTCGATCGCGCATCATCAGCGCGACTTTTTGAAGCACGCGCTTGCCGGGTTCATCCCGCGGGTGGGCTTTGCCGGCAAAGACAAATTGCACCGGACGTTTGGGATCATTCACCATGGACGCCAGATTTTCGATATCGGCCAGAATCAAGTCGGCACGCTTGTAGGTGGCGAATCGCCGCGCGAATCCGATGGTGAGCGCATCCGGGCTGAGGGCGCGAATCAGCCTTTGTATCGTTTCCGCTTCCTCCCCGCGACGCAGTGCCTGTTCTACCGCGCGATGGCGGACAAACTCCAACATCCGCGATTTCAGGTTGAGATGCGTCTCCCAAAGTTCACCATCGTCAACGCTGTCGATCCCTTCCCAGATTTTGGCCTCGCTGCTGTGTTCCTGCCAGCCAGTCCCCAGGTGGCGGTCGTAAAGACGAAACATTTGCGGGGAAAGCCAGGAAGGAACGTGCACTCCATTGGTGATGTGGCCAATAGGAACTTCATCCTCGTGCTTGCCGGGATAAAGTCCAGTCCACATGGCGCGTGACACTTCGCCATGGAGGGCGGAGACGGCATTAGCGCGGCGGGCGAGTTTCAACCCCAGCACCGTCATACAAAACTCTTCATCATTGTTGCTGGGATTTTCACGGCCCAGCGACATGAACCGCTCGCGGGAAAGTCCCAACTGTTCGCGAAGCTGGCCCAGATGTTCTTCCAGCAGGTCTCCGTTGAAGCGGTCGTGGCCGGCCGGCAGTGGAGTGTGGGTGGTGAAGACGACCTCACGGGAGACACGTGACACCGCGCGGTCAAAATCCAGGCCTTCGTCGTGCATACGGTTGCAGATTGCCTCCAGCACCGCAAACCCACTGTGTCCTTCATTAAGGTGAAGCACGCCGGGGGTGACGCCCATTGCCCGCAGAGCCCGGAAACCTCCCACGCCCAGCAGCAATTCCTGGCGAATCCGGATGCGCCCGTCTCCACCGTAGAGCCGCGAGGTGAGCTCGCGATCTTCCGGCGCGTTTCCCTCTACATTAGAATCCAAAAGAAACAGATCACAGCGCCCCACTTTCATACGCCACACTTTTGCCCGGATGAAACCGCTGCGAATTTCAATCTGCACCGTAACCGGCTGACCGTCGGTCCCAATGGCAGGTTCCATAGGCAGGCGGTTCACATCAGTCTCGATATATTCCTCCTGCTGCCAGCCATTGCGATCCAGATGCTGCCGGAAGTATCCCTGCCCGTAAAACAGTCCTATACCAATCAGAGGGATGCCGAGATCGGATGCGCTCTTGATGTGGTCGCCTGCCAGCACGCCCAGACCCCCGGAATATTCTGGAATCGATACGTGCAGCCCGAATTCTGCGGAAAAATAAGCGACCGGGCGCGGACGAAGAATGCCGGCATGCCTTGCGCCCCAGGTGCGTCCAGCTTCGAGGTATTCGCGCTGCCGGCGGTAGGCATAATTGATGCGGCTGTGCAGTACCAGCTCGCGGGCCCGCTGCTCGATTTGTGCCAGGGAAAGCTCCGCCAGTAGTGCAACCGGATTATGATTCAGGGCCCGCCATTGCATGGGGTCGAGATCGCGAAACAGGCTGCTGGAGTCATGGTCCCATGACCACCACAAGTTGCGGGCGAGGGCCCACAACCGTTCCTGGGCGGGGGCGACAAAACGGTCCAAGGTCCTTGCCTCGCTCACGACGTGAGCTACCTGAGACGCCACGTCCATCAACATGCGGGTTTCGTTTTCGCTGTAACGTCTGCGTTCGACGGTTTGGATGACCAACACCCCTTGCAGAACGCCGCGATCGATCACCGGGACCCCAAGGAAAGACTGATAACGGTCTTCATCCGCCTCGCTGAAGTATTTGAACCGCGGATGGGTATTCACCTGTTCGACCGCAACCGGCAACACCTGCTCGGCCACCAGGCCACTCAATCCTTCGTGCAACCCCATGCGAAGCGGTCCGATGCATTGCGGACGCAGTCCCACCGTAGCCGCCAACACTAAATTCGCGCGGTCGGGCTCGAGTAAGTACACCGAGCAAACGTCGCACTCGAATCTGCGGGCGATCAAGGCGACGACATTCATCAACGTTTCCGCCGGCTTGTTGCCGGATGAAGCCAGCTCGCTGATCTCCTGCAAGGTCAGAACAAAAGGGGAATCGGGCGCCGGCGCCGCGGCGGCGACACTGTGGACGCCGATGTCGTGGGGATTCAGTCTGAGATCCTGAGGGTCCATCAAATAGAGTTTCCGGAAAGCGGATACGCATATTTTTACATACATTCCCTGGCGCGGGGCATGACTGCGGTGTTGCGGGACGCGAAGTGCTCGAAAGGGCAACAATCCCGTTTGGACAGTGTTCCAGTAATGGGAAACTAACCTATTACTTCCGTACTTTGACAACCGTTACCGCTAAAACCATACTGCGAACATAAGAGTCAGGATTTTCAACACTTAAAACGGCTTGAGGTCACACGGCCCGAGCCCAGGTAACCGCTAAGCGAAGATTCTTAGCCGACAATAGCAAGGAGACTTATGAGCACATTTCGTCCCAGGCGCAACACAGTTTTAGTCTTTCTTTCTCTGTTAACCTTGGTATTCGCTTTAGGCGTGGCCGT
>JAFAWN010000222.1 GCA_019241735.1 Terriglobales bacterium | reverse complement strand
GGCACCCCGGCATCATCCAAACGCGCAAGCGCAGCGGTAATTTTTGCCAGCTGCATCAGGCTTACCACACCTTCCATCATCCGGGCGCCGCCTGACGCGGAAACAATTACCAAAGGGATGCGAGCTTCCGTCGCATGCTCGATCGCTCGCGTTATGCCCTCGCCCACAACCGCACCCATGCTGCCACCGATGAAGGAGTACTCCAGAGCGCAGGCGATCACCGGCTTGCCGTTCAGAATACCCTTGGCAGTGATCAGCGCATCTTTTAATCCAGTTTCCGCTTGCGCCTGCCGCAACCGCGATGAATACGATTTCAAGTCGGAAAACTTCAGCGGATCCGTTGAGCTGAGCTCGGAATTGAGAATTTCATACTGCTCGTTATCCAGAAGCTGCGCCAGCCGCTCGCGCGCGTGTATGCGGAAATGCTTGCCGCATTTGGGGCAAACATTCAGGTTCTCCTCCATGTCTTTCTTCCAGATAATCTGCCGACAGCTCTCACACTTCACCCACAATCCCTCGGTATGAACTCGTTTTTCACCCGAGGTGTCCAGCTCGCCGGATTGTCTTCGGAACCAGGTCATAGAATTCTCAATTCGACATGAAGCGGTGCGTCAGTATTCGATGCCCCGTTGCGCCATCACGCCCTTCTCATACGCATGTTTCACCTGGCGCATTTCCGTCACGGTATCGGCAAGTTCGATAATTGTCGGATGCGCGTTCCGTCCCGTCAAGATCACATGCACCATTTCCGGCTTCTTCTTCAAAGCTTCAACCACCTTCGCCGCATCCAGCATGCCGTAGGTGATGGCATAGTTGATTTCGTCCAGGATCAGCAGGTCCCATTGCCCGGAGTGCATCGCCTGTTCCCCCTCAGCCCACGCCGCTTCCACCATGCGGATATCTTCGGGGTCGGGTTTTTCCGCGCCCACTTTCACGAAGCCCCGCCCCATCTGTTTCATGATGAATTTGTCGCCAAACGCCTGCACGGCATCAAGTTCTCCGTAATGCCATGAGCCTTTCAGAAATTGGAGCATCAGCACCCGCATGCCTTGCCCCACAGCGCGCAATGCCGTGCCCATGGCGGCTGTAGTCTTGCCTTTTCCCGGGCCGGTATGGACGATGATCAGGCCCCGGCGAATGTCATCCATAAATATGAGGTCGCACGATGTTGGCGGCGAAGTTCCGATTGTACGCGTTCAAAGGAGAATACGTGAGGAGAATACGTGAGGCGAACACCGCCACGGAAGGCATACGGTTGCCCCAAACATTGTCCCTTAGGGAGATCAATGTCGGTATAGATGTCAATCCACTCTAAAACGAAGAGGTGCTGTGTGGCCGACCGCCGCCTTTAGTGTCATCCTGCGCAGTCGGGTGAGGTTCGGGGAGGTCTTCCCAAGCTATCGCCCAATTATGGCATCTCGATCCCATGTCGGACATCCATTGCGTGGTCTGGCAGCCGCATTTCAGTAATTGTTCCAGCCATGCCCTCGTTCAACAGCCGGGCAGCAATTCTCAGGGCATCAATTTCCTTTTTTACCCGATCCAGTTCCAGCTCTTTGTTGTGCAACACTTCCGTCGGATTTCTCACAATCATGCCTCCACAAAAATCTTTTTTTCCTGCGGCAGAAATCACTCTAGACCACTCACGAAGCCAATTTATGCACAGAGGTGCATCCTTTGATTCCCACCGCCTCTTAATGCCCAGAATGGATTAATGCCCGGAATGATAGGGATGCCCCGCCAGGATCGTGAACGCGCGATAAAGTTGCTCCAGAAGCACTACCCGCGCCAGTTCGTGGGAGAGCGTCATTCGGCCTAACGCGATCACCAAGAAAGCCCGGCTGCGCGCCTGGTCTGAAAATCCATCGGGGGGGCCAACTGCGAAAACCAGCGGCCGCGAATCACGGTCCTGGTAACTGCCAATGAATTTCGCGAATTCCTCTGAAGAGAACTGCGTCCCGCTGGCCTCGAGCAGCGCCAACCTGCTCTTCGTGCGCGAACGCCCGGGGCCATCGGCGAATTTAAGCAAATCCGATTCGCTCTTGAACTCCCGCCCTTCCACCTGCGCGTACCGGGACAGCCGCTTCAGATATTCAGCGGTCAAACTTTGTAGAGATGCGTCTTTGGCCTTGCCGATCCATGCCACCGCAATCTTCACCGCCACTCACATCCGCTAAGCACGTTTTTTCTTTGCCCCTGAAGACGCCGTCGCTTTCTTCCGCGGACCAGGCGCCAGTTCCGCCGGCTCCAGGTGCCTGGCCGACTTCCACAGCCGCTCCAGATCGTAATATTTTCGCGCCGTCTCGGTGAACACATGGACCACAAAGTCCACGTAGTCGAGCAGCACCCACTCCGCTTGCTTGTAGCCCTCAATGTGCGCCGGACGGAGCCCGGTTTTCTTCAGGCGCTCTTCCACTTCATCCGAAATGGCCTGAATTTGTCGCGGATTGGATCCGCTGCACACCAAGAAGTAGTCGGTGAATGCGCCGGAATCCTTCTCCAGCTCGAGAATGCTGATTTGTTCCGCTTTCTTTTCCTGGCAGGCGCAGATGGCTTCGAAAACCTGACGCTGAAGGTCTTTCTTTCGAGTTGACGGCAATTTAGGGATTCACCTCAGGGGTGGGCTTATTTTAACCGACAACTGAAGACGGGAAAATTTTGATAAGAAATTTTTGCCCTCACGCTTCGTCATCCTGCCCGGAACCATCAATCGGAATCCCGCCAAAGTCTTCCGCCAGATCCAGCAGCCGCTGGTAGCGCTGATACCACTCGGTGGAGGCTTCGTACGCCATCATCACCCCTTGATGCGCGAATCCCAATTGCACGAAGCCGGTCTTACCGGAATAAGTTCGCAGCCAACGCGCATCTTCAAGATCATCATCACTGGCGATCTCAGACGTGGACAGACTTTGCAGCAATTCCTCGAGTTCCTCCCGCTGCAGCTTCCAGCAATCCATGGTTAGAAACGGTGCCCCGGCCTGCTTCGCCAGTTCCACAAAATCTTTCCAGCTGTCGGGATTGCCGCCCGGCTTCCAGAGCACGGTCGGCACTTCTTCATAGTCCACGCTGCCGTGGAAACGCCGCAAGCCATGGCCTTCGATGAAGGCAATCATGTCGTCCGCGAGAATTGTTAGATCGTCAGAAGCTGGAGACATTGGCAATCCTTACTACCCTGCATTGTATGTCTTTGCGGGACGCGCCACCAGATTACCGGCAGCGCGCATATCGCCTTAATTCGCCTTATGCAGCTTATGATACGGTTCGGATTGCCATGAAAACTATCCTGCTCCTCATCTGCTCGAACATCTTCATGACGATCGCCTGGTATGGTCACCTGAAATACCGCAGGGCTCCGCTTCTTACGGTAATCGTTCTAAGTTGGATGATCGCGTTTGCCGAATATTGTTTTCAGGTCCCGGCAAATCGCATAGGGTACGGCGAATTCACCGCATTTCAGTTGAAAATTATCCAGGAGGTGATTACGCTTTTTGTCTTCCTCATCTTCGCCCGGTGGTATTTAGGCGAAAGCCTCAAATGGAACCATGGCGTGTCGTTCCTGTTTTTGCTCGGCGCAGTCACATTCGCTTTTTGGGGAAAGCTATAACTCAACGTAACGCTGCCCCGGCATTTCACGCCCTCCTGTCCGCACACCTCCCCTGTGCTACACTACTGCGTTTACTGCGATCCTTCTCCATCCATGCTGCTCTCCAAGGAATATGTGGGCTATCTGGCCCGCGAAGTAACCAAACAATTGATTGCCGGCGAGTTCATTGAAACTAACGCCATCCCCAAGGTCACCGAAAAAGTCCATGACGTCATGCTCGAAGAGCTGACGCTCGAAGACCGCATCAACGATGAAGTGCGGGTTATTCTCGAGGCCTACGCGGATGAGATGAACAAGTCCGGCGCCAACTACCAGGAGATGTTTCGCAAGGTGAAGAGCGAGCTGGTGCGCAAATATAAGGCGGTGCTGTGAGGGTCAGCCGGGACAAAGTGAACAAAGTGGCGCATGTTCTGACCGATGCGCTGGCGGACATGAATGAGGTCGAATTCATCGAAGACCGCAACACCATCCGCCTGGAAGTGCGCAGGATCCTCGAAGAACTGCTCAACCAGGAGGAGAAAATCGATCAGGCCTCGCGCCACAAGATTGATAACCAGAAGCATACGATCCTCGAAGGCACCCAGGAGTGGAACATTCTCTACCGCAAGTATTACAACGAAGAGGTCAAGAAGTTGGGCTTCTAGCCGACGTTTCAGAATTCTTCTAGAATCGCTCTCATCCACGAGCCAAAGCACCCGGATAGACGTCGAAGCGCCTGCTGGCTTCGTCCCTCCCCCACAACGCTTTTCCCGTCCTCCGCGTCTAAATGCTGAGCAGGTATAATCGTAAAGCCCTTATATCTCGGAGGAATTTCCGTATGGATCCGCGCGCCAGCGTCTTATGGATGCGTTTCAAAGCCCACCGTTTCGCATCTACTCTCACGATTTTGCTCACGCTAGCCGTCGGCATCCTCATCGGCACCGTCATATCAAAGGGAGTGAAGGGTCAGGAGGGCAAGAGCCGCTCTTCCGACGCCACCCCGCTGACTATTCCCTCGCCGCAAAATCTCTCCAACCAGTTTTCTCAAATCGCCAAGCAGCTTGAGCCAAGCGTGGTAAACATCAATACGGAATCCGTGATTAAAACTCCGCAGCGGCGTCGTGGCACGCCCAACTCGCCGGACGAAGAGAATCCTTTTGATGACTTTTTTGATCGCTTCTTTGGCGGCCAGGGCGGCGGGGGCGGACAGGGTCCGGGCTCGGCGCGTGAGCGTTCCCTCGGCTCCGGCGTGCTGGTCGATCCCAAGGGCTACATTGTCACCAACCGTCACGTCGTCGAAAAAGCGGACCGCATTCGCGTGAAACTTGACGCCGATCCTCCGGGCGTTCTCCACGACGCGAAACTCGTGGGCGCCGATCCTGAGACTGACCTCGCCGTCATCAAAATCGAGGTTGACCATCCTCTGCCCGCGGCCCGGCTCGGCAACTCCGATGGTATGCAGGTCGGCGACTGGGTGCTTGCGGTCGGCAGCCCGTTCGGCTTGCAGGAAACGGTGACCGCGGGAATCGTCTCCGCCAAAGGCCGCAACATCGTGCCCAACCGCCAGTTCCAGTCTTTTATTCAGACCGATGCTGCCATAAACCCCGGAAATTCCGGCGGCCCGCTGGTCAATATGGCCGGCGAAATCATCGGCATCAACACTGCGATTTTGACCGACACTAATTCTTACGCCGGCGTCGGCTTTGCTCTGCCCTCCAACACCGTAGCCACGGTTTATAACCAGCTCATCAGTCCGGAGCATCGCGTATCGCGCGGCTCGATTGGGATTGAATTCAACGCTCAGGAAAATCCGGCCATCGCCCGGGTTTACGGCGTCACCGCGGGGATAACGGTTTCAAACGTGGTTGCCGGAAGCCCGGCCGACCAGGCGGGATTGAAAGTCGGCGACACCATCATCGCCGTAGATGGCAAGACGGTGAAAACTGGCGACGAGCTGGTGGCGGACATTGCCAGCCGTAAGCCGGGCTCGAAAATTTCCCTGGGCTTTGTTCGCAACGGTAAAAAACAGGAAACTTCGGTGACGGTCGCCGATCGCTCGAAATTATTTGCTTCGCGGCTGGGAGAAGATCTCCCCGGCAGCGATGAGACCGCCCCGAAGGAGAGCAAGCTCGGACTTTCCGTGCGCGCCGTCACTCCGGACATGGCCGACCGTCTCGGCATCACTGCCGGCAAAGGCGTCATCGCCCAGGATGTGAGGCCGGGTTCGTTTGCCGAAGATGTGGGGCTGGCCCGTGGCGACGTGATTCTGGAAGTCAACAAACAGCCGGTGAATAACGAAGAGCAGTTCGCGCGTATTGTAGCCACCCTGAAAAGCGGGCAGGATGTAGTGTTTCTCGTCCGCCAGCGCGGCTCCGGACCGCAGGATGGAACCATCTTTTTGGCCGGTACACTTCCGTAACTGGGACTGCGACCGACGTGACTGGCCCCGGGCCGGCTGCCGTGAGAGCCTTTTCGATGACGGAGGACGACGTAATTTGCTGCTATTTTGTCGCCCCGGGGCAAGTTTAGGAACCAGGCACTTTGCGAGGAAGACTCCCTGATGAACCGAACGCCGGCCATCACGCTTTGCATCGTCGCGATTGCGGCCTCCCTCTCCGTTGCTCAAACAAAAAGCACGAAGCCTTCTGCCCACAAGACAACCCCTGTCAAGGCGCGAACCGCGAGCTCGACGCGCACGACGAATTCGGCCGGATCTTCGAGGTCCAGGTCGAAATCCGCACTCCGCCGGACTTCCATCTCGCACACCAGTTCAAAACACAGCAGCAGCCGATACTTTACCCGCAAAGGGCGGCGTCGCTACTCCACCGTCAGCTGGCGTACTCGCGGTCAGCAGAAAATAGATTCCCAGCGCACTCAGGACATTCAGCAGGCTCTGATCCGCCAGAATTATTTGACTGGAGAACCTTCGGGAGTTTGGGACATGGCAACCCAGAAGGCGATGGAACGCTATCAGGCCGACAATGGCTGGCAAAACAAAACCATCCCTGACGCACGCGCGTTGATCAAACTTGGTCTCGGACCGGGGCAGGAACATCTGCTGAACCCGGAGACCGCGATGACCAGCCAGTTCCAGCCGCTGAGCGCAACTGTAGCGGCAGGCTCTTCGGCAACCTCCCGGGTCCCCGCATCTTTGACCGACCCGGCAGCTCCGGGAACAATTTCGCCCGATCCGAAAAGCCAGCCGATTGAACCCAGAGGGAGCGAAATTAAAGATGGCGAATTAAAGAGCGCGGGACCGGATAGCAGCGCTGTCCGCGGCCCCGTACCCGCCACTACCAGCCCCAGCAATCAAACTCCAGCCCAGCAAGACCCGCGAGACTAGAATCCCCGCCAGCACTGCCATTCATGGCCGACATTTCGGCGCCGGGTCGGCAACGCGCACTTCCTGATGAAATAGAAGCACTTACACTTACACTCGCAATAGCTTAAAGCAATAGCAGTTGAAGCCAATGCTAATGTTCCACGTGGAACATCACTCCAAAGGTTGGACGCTGCTCAGCCATCCCCCGCCCTGCCGCGCACGCTCTCCACCCACTCTAAAAGTTGATCGACTGGCATGAAATTTAAGATGCGCTCCGGTTTGATGCCGCTCGACAGCGCCGCCGCCAGCCCGAGCTCAATAAACCCCAGTTGTGATGGCCCGTGAGAATCCGTGCCCAGAGAAATCCGGCACCCGGATTTTTTCGCCAGCTTAAGAAGGTCAATATTCAGGTCTTGGCGATCCGGATAAGAGTCGATTTCTACCGCTTTATCGAGGGCTGCGGCAGTCTCAAAGACGCGCGGCCAATCGGCACTCAGCCCCAGGCGGAAATTGTAAATCCGCCCTCGCGGATGTCCCAGAATTTGAATAGAGGGATTTCGCAAGGCGGCGAGATATCGTTCCGTCTGATCTTCCTTGCGCCGCAAGGCCGAGTGAAAGCAGCCGAGCACAATATCGAGGCGGCCCAGAGCATCTTCTTCCATGTCGCCTCCGCCCTGCGGATCCAGATTCAGCTCAATTGATCGCAGCACGCGGAGGGGCCTCTCTTCGCCTGCGAACTTCTTGTTTACAAGCTCGATCTCGGCCGCCTGCTGCAGTAGCTGAGTTTCATTGATGCCGCCCGCAATCTTCAAACCTTTCGAATGGTCGGTGATCGCAATGTATTCATAGCCCCGCTCCGCGGCGGCTTCGGACATCTCCTCGATCGATCCCGTGCCGTCGCTCCAGCTGGTGTGCATTTGCAGATCGCCTCTGTTGCGCTTCGCCCAAGATGGGGTTTTTGCGAGGATTGCTCGCGCCTCAGGGATCGACAGAAACCCGGTGCGGATGGCGGGGCGCTCTGGAACTGAGGGCGGGCGCTTTAGCCAGCGTTCAATGAGTTTGCTGAGGAACGGCCCAACTGCGGGAAGCTCTTCGAGCGATCGTCCCTCGTGAACGATTTGCGCAGCTTCTTCCGGCCATAAAAACGCGCGTCGCGATGCGCGCCGCAATGCTTTCTGCAAAGGCTGCTTGGCGCCGTCAGCTTCAGTGGCCAGCAATTCCGCGATTTCAGAGTTGCATAAGGATTCGGGCTGAGCTTGTTTAGCGGCGGGCATGGGGGGGTGCAAAAAAACCTCGATCGTTTAACCGCTTTCTAGTTTCGCCTTTTGGATGCGGCAAACCGCTGCAGTGGTTAAAGCGAAGCGAAATTCTCCACTTCGTGTCTGAAAGCTGTCGCCGCCTCTGGCGCGGCGGGCTGGAGTTATTTTACGGAGTGTTTTAAGACGGCAGTGTTGCGCTCGTCGGTGGCGATGATGCGGTACAACGCCTTCAGGTCAGCAGCTTTACTTACCGGGACGCTCAATTCTTTTATTTCAAAAGTGCGGTTGTAATGAATGACGTTCCCGACGACTTCGCTCTTGGAGTGATAAGCGGCAAAGCTGTAATCTGCGGCCACCGGGGGCGGCAGGTCTTCCACTTCATAACCGGCAGGCACAGTAATCTCAAAAGAGTCGGTGTCGCGCTCCGGGCCGGGAAATTCAATAGGGAACAGTCGCGGCTCCTTGGTTTCGAGCAGACCGCTGGATTTCACTCCAATCGCCCGCGGGCGAACCAGCAGCAGATCCCCGGCGTTTTTGGCGTAATTCTCGGCATCGAAGGAATAATCAAAGCCGAAAGGCTGATCCGTTTGATTGAGGTTCTCAATTCTTGCCTTGGTGATGCGGAAGGCGGAAAGCGAATCGCCCAGAATTGATTCAATCGGCTTAATTTTGTCGCTGTCTTTCGGAACGTTGCGAAGAAAGCTCCGTTCCCGTGAACCCCGGTCGCCGGCGCGAATCTCTCTTACGTCTCCATGAAGTTTTCCGGACTCGTCCAGCTGGAACTTCGCCATCCGCAAAACGCTGTTCATAATGGAGGGTTCTTTGGGAAGCTCCACCAATTCACCGCCCCCGGGAGCAACCAGCAGCCCGTAATTGGATTGCAGATAGCCTCCGATCCGGCCGAAAGGAGTCAGGTCATTGGTCGGATCAAAAAACAGAATTTTCCCGAGCTTCGGATGGTCGATGGTCGCAATTAGAGATGGATCGGTTAGATTGCCCGGCAGCTTTACCGCCAATATCATGTGATTAAATGAGTCGGCATTAGCCGGCGTCTCCGCCTTCACCGTTCCACGTTCTGCATTAATTATTACAAAGTAAGAATCGATCCCAATTTCACGCAGCATGGACTGCATCAACGTTGCTTTGTCTTTACAGTCCCCGTAGTGATGCGCAAACACTTCCGCGGCCGGGTGCGGCTGATACCCTCCAATACCCAATTCAATGGCAACGTACCTGACATCGTGCTGCACGAAATTGGCCAGAGCCTTCATTTTCTGCAATGGTGATGATAAGGATGCGGTCAGCCAGGATACTTTCTGCTTGATCTCCGGCGAAGCATCCAATCGCCCTTCGAGCAAGGTTTGGTACCAGTTTCCCATGCCGCGCCAGTCACTGAAGCCGTTTCTTGTGTCTGGACCTCCGCTGGGGAAAAAAGAAACGATCATGCGGCCCGCCACCCCTTTGACGGGCGGCATTTCTTCTTCTCTGCGGATGCCGCTGACGTTCTTGAGCGCCCATTGCCATTGATTCGCTCCAGCTTGCGCAGGTTTGCACTCGGGATAATTCAGCCACGCCGATTTATATTCCCAGCCCGGCGGAAGCTGGAGCGAGTAGCGGGTTTCGCCTACCGGCGAAACTTCCTGAAATTCCCACTCATCCTGCAATAAGTAAGGGCGCTCTTCAATCTCGAATTCGTAGCCCACGACGTTCCCTAGCTCCGCCGCGGGGATTTTTAAAACCTTCTTCCGAACATCCGAGACCAGAGTCATACCATCGCTATAGGCTTCGTCAATTGAATCCTTGTCCTTAACCGCAAAGTCCGTGCCCTGCGCGGGAATACTCCAGCCGCGAAGACTGGTAACGCGTGAACGCGGAGGGGAAAAATAAACATGAACGGTACCGTGGTGGCGTCCTTCGGGACGGAGAATCTTGTAAACCTCTCGGACCTGGGTCCTGATCTTGTCGGCAGAGATAACCGTCACGTTCTGTTCCGAATACAAAAGCACAGCATCCGTTTTCTCATCATGCGGCGGCACGGAGATGCTGCTGGCTGCGTGCATCCAGGCCGGCGCGGAATCACTGGCCACGGCGGGGCGGGCAGCGCATGCGAGCATAAGAAGCCCGATAGCAACTACCCGCAGCAGCCGGTCAGTTACTGGCAGACGCAGTACCGGGTTGCAAGACAATCTGTTCTTCATCTCCAGCCTTCACACTTTGAA
>JAFAWN010000208.1 GCA_019241735.1 Terriglobales bacterium | reverse complement strand
AGGCCGGCGGAAAAAGGGCAAGCGGCGAGTGGAAAGCGGTAAAACGCGAACGATGAAATTCATCCCGATGGTCCGACAGTGCATAGAGTTTCTCAACACATCCGTTTGCTGGTGCAATTGTAAGCTGTGCTTAAGCACGCTCTAAGGAATTGATCGCCCGGCGAAGTCAAGAGGTAACCTCCGGCGGTTACGCGCTGAAATCGGCATAAAAGCGGCTTTCCGCCGGCATTTGCCGAGCGCAAGACGGGTGGGATATAGTTTGCGCCTGGGGAATTAGGCTGACACGCCCATCAACGCAGGTCATGCCGCTGTTCGGGTCAGGCAAGTTATTCTTGAAATCCTGATCACGACGACTCAGTCTTCCAAGGAGGAAGTGTTCATGGACGCACCGAAACTGACCGAAGTGGCGCACATTGGAAAGTCCGTAGTGGTTAAGGGCGAACTTTCTGGCAGCGAGGATCTTTACGTCGACGGCCAGGTGGAGGGCAAGATCGAACTGGCCGGCAACAGCCTCACCATCGGCCCAAATGGCCAGGTACGCGCCGACGTTAATGCCAAGAGCGTCGTTGTTCAAGGCAGGCTGGAGGGCGCGATCCGGGCCAGCGATCGGGCAGACCTGCGGAAATCTGGGATTGTGGTCGGTGACATCTTCACCCAGCGGATCGCCGTGGAGGAAGGCGCATATTTCAAGGGTAAGGTCGACATTCAAAAAGAAGGCGAAAAGACTGCGGCTAAACCTGTGGCGCGGCCGGAGGTTAACCGTGATGCAGCTTCCAAACCCGCCGCGGCTGCAACACCTGCAACTGGAAGCCCGGCAACTGCAACCCCGGCAGCAAATCCGGGCACGGCCAGCGCAGCCAGCGCCTCCGCGACCGGCGGCAGCTCCACAAATGCTTCAATAGCCGCCAAAGCCCCGGTGACTCCGGTAACACAAGATAAGAAGTTTTAGACGCGGGTTCTCTCAGCAAACAGTATATTTTTAAATAGGATAGGCTCTAGCCCCTAAAGATTGAAAGAGTTACAATGGCGTCCTCAACCAACAGTTTCATGAAGTTTTTTCGCAGCTCGCCTGGCGAGGACCTGACCTCGAAGCCCCAGCAAAGGACGCAACGCCCTTCGCGACGATCAAGCGGGTTAGCCGAGCTGGACAGAACCTTACACTCCAAAGAATCTTTGTGCGTTTTAGATATTGGATATACCTCGGCGGGCAACATCCGATACTTCACCGAATTGGGCCATCGCATCTACAGCGAAGATCTGTTGGAAGCTTCAACCGACCCCTCTCTGGCGGCACACGACGAGTTGGGGCAGCCCGTGCTCGACAGCAAGCGGTTCCTTGAGGACAACCTCGTTTTCCCTGCCGGTCAATTCGACGTTGTATTTTGCTGGAATCTGGCCGACTACATGGACGAGAGCTTGGTGAAGGCTGTCGTAGGGCGGCTGTGGTCGATCCTGAAGCCGGGTGGCATGCTGCTGGCATTTTTCCACACCAAGGAAGCCGGGCCGGATGCGCCCTGCTACCGGTATCACATTGTGGGCTCCGATACCGTGGAGATGCAGCGAATTGAAGCGCGCACCGACTTGCCGAAACCGCCGCGTGGCGCAGGCGGCAATGCTCCGCTCAGCAGCGGATTCAGGTTGCAGAGAGTCTTCAATAACCGGCACATCGAGAATCTGTTCCGCGATTTCGGCTCCATTAAGTTTTTCCTCACCCGCGACAATATCCGCGAAGTGCTCGTCGTTCGCTGAAAGCAAACTCCCGGGTTGAGCCTTCCTACCTGGTTTTTCTGATTACGTAGCGCGTGATCGCGGGCGCTTTTCGCAACAAAAAAACGAATGGCGCGCGCAGTGGCTGCCGCAGAGACAACAGCCGCCGCACTTTCGAAGATCGGCTGAAAACCGGCCCGAATCGTTTCCGGTAAGCCTCTTCATAAGCCTGCGTCGCGTCCGGCAAAGAACAGGCGCCCTGAAAAAATGGGACTAAGCACTGTGCTGCCAGCGTGCCGCTCCGCAAAGCCAGAGAAATTCCATCGCCGATAAAAGGATCTACAAACGCCGCGGCGTCGCCCACACACAAAATTCCATTTCCAAGCGGCCTCGGATCGCGGAAGACTAAGGGCGAAGTGCTTACTGGCTGACCGAGAAGCTTCCAGTCACAGCTTCGTTTGGACAAGGCCGGATGCCGTGCGAAAACCTCGGGTAGCGATCTGGCGACATTGGCGCGCACCATGGCACAGGCATTGATGCGGCCATAACCGGCGCTTTCCTTACGATCTGCCACCAGGCTGACGGGCTGAATCCCGCAGTATCCAGCGTCGAAAAAATACAGGTCTACCGACGCTTCAGCACACGGATCGAGAAAATGCGCTTTCAGACCCAACCATATTTCCTTTTGCTGCCCATCCGGAGTTGTGGCGGCGTTCAGGTTCGACCATCGTCCAGAAGCATCAATCACGGCGCGCGACTCAAACTCCCCGTCCGAAGTTGAAACCGTAAACGGGCTTGACCCGCTGATATTTTTTACCCGGACCTGTAAACGAGCGTCCACTCCAGCTGCCTCCGCCGAGCCCCAGAGAGCGGCATCAAGATCGAGCCGGGCAATACTGGCCGCAGGCGGAATGATTTGAGTTGCCACAGCGCGCTGGTCGAAGAAAAAGCGACCCGTTGTGATGGGAATCGCTGTATCCAGCAAATCCTTTTGATCTGCTCGGAGTAGGGCCGCAAGCAATGCCAAAGACTCCGCGGATACGAATTCGCCGCACACCTTCTGCCGCGGAAATCGTCCAGCCTCGAGCAGCAGCACCTGAGCGCCAGACTGCGCCGCCATAATTGCTGCGGAAGTGCCGGCTGGCCCGCCGCCGGCAACGATCAAGTCGAAAATATGCACCGGCCCCATGCGGCTACGCGTGCCAGCCAATGACGCCCATGCGAAACAGATAATGCTTATGAATTTCTAATCTCTTAACGCCGGCGCCGGTCAGAATTTCCTTAATTTCCTGCTCGGTGTACGCCTGCCGTACCGAAGCTGGAGCATCGTGGCGGGTGATCCGGCTGCGATAGAGGGGAAACCCGGCAAACACTAGCGCCAGGTGGATCGGATCTCGAATCAGATCATTGATAAGCATGGCGGCGCGGCACACCCGCATAGCTTCGCCGACGAACAGGGCCAGTTCCGCAGGCGACAAGTGATGAACGAAGAGATTACAACTGACGACGTCGAAGCTGGAATCGGGGAAAGGCAGGCTCAGCGCATCGCCCACAACGGCACGTGCCAATCGCTTCGGCCGGACATTGGAACTTGGGCCCGTGAGATGTGAGAACGCCCGGTCAAGCAGCGTAATCTCAAAATGAATGCCCCGGGCTTGCAGCCTCTCGCGCACCGCCGCCGCTACGTAACCTGAGCCGGCGGCAACCTCCAACACTGATAATGTTTTCTTCTGAAGCGTCTTGGACACGCGCTCCAGCATCCATTGCGTGGTTGAGATTCCGCCAAACCAATCATTGATCCGGCGCAAGTCCTTCAGCGCTGCCGCGATCTCCGCTGGCGTGCCCGCATCCGTGTCGAGCCACTCCGCTGTGACCGTCCTCTTCATTCACTGGTTCATCAATCTGACCGGCGGCTGGCGTGACTTAGACTTCCAACAATTCCCCTTCGAGCAATTGCTTGTTGTATAGATCGGTGTAATAGCCGTTCAGTGCGATCAATTCGTCATGCGTTCCTAGCTCGACGATGTGC
>JAFAWN010000003.1 GCA_019241735.1 Terriglobales bacterium | reverse complement strand
CGTCGCTCACCATGTCGAAGGCGCGATTGCGCACTATCGGCAGCAATCCAATCATCCGCAGCATTGCCGGCTTGCGCGCCAGCACGTAGCCGCGAATTTCTTTGTAGTCGGTCACCTTCCCCTTTTTCACTCCGCCCACCGAGGTGTCAATATCCACCGTGGCCTGCAAAGTTTGTATCTTGGCGGCCTGGGTGTCGATATAGGTGAT
Organism: Terriglobales bacterium; assembly: GCA_019241735.1. Lineage (GTDB taxonomy): Bacteria > Acidobacteriota > Terriglobia > Terriglobales > Acidobacteriaceae > JAFAWN01. The sequence continues at coordinate 3,554 of JAFAWN010000003.1, read as the reverse complement.
CAAATCCTGCTGGGTGGCGGACTTCAAAGGCGCCGAGCTCATTTTGCGTTCCACGGTCCGCGAGCGAAAAAGGCAACCGCTGAGGAACAGCATTGCGGGCAGAAGCAAAAGTAAGCTCCGGCTGCGACGAATGGAAATCTGAGTAATCAACTGCATGATGAGTTAGATGAGTATAAGCGAAGACCCGGATTCAACCGGAGTCGCTCCCGTGCCGGTGCGATTACGCCGCCTACGGTTTAACGCCCATCAGCTTTCGGTAGTAGGCAACATTCTTGTTGTGTTCTTCCAAATCTTTGGCGAACCTGTGGCGTCCGCTGCCATCACTGACAAAATAGATGTAGCCCGTTACTGCGGGGTGCATGGCAGCCTCAAGCGAGGCCCTTCCGGGGTTGCCGATGGGCCCCGGAGGAAGACCAGTGTGAAGGTAGGTGTTGTAAGGCGAGTCGAACTGCATATCAGCATGGTGCAAACTGCCGGCGTATTTGCCTTCCAGTAGTTCGGCGTAAATCACGCTGGGATCGGCTTGCAACGCTGTATTCTGCGCCAGCCGGTTTTGATAAACACTCGCCACCATAGGGCGTTCGTCGGGTACGGCTGTCTCTTTTTCAATGATCGAGGCGATGGTTACCGTCTTCTCAATATCTTTGCTCAAGCCGATCTCTTTGGCGACCTGGCGGAACTGCTTGACCATCGCCGCCGCCATTTCCGGCATGCTTTGCGTGCGGGTGAATTGATAGGTATTCGGAAACAAATATCCCTCGAGAGTTTTCGCCCCGGGTGCAAGATCAGAAATTAGGGAAGTGTCGGAGGTAGCAACATTGAGAAATTCCTGGCTCGACCCGAGGTCCGCGGCCTTGATCGCCTGGGCAATTTCGAACATGTTGAAGCCTTCAGGGATAACTACCGTATGAATGTAAATATCCCCATGAACCAGCCGCTCGTGCACGTTAAGGACATTCGCCGATTTCTCGAAGAGGTATTCTCCCGCTTTTAAGGAGCCTCGGCGGTGCAAATAATGCCAGATCAAGAAAATATCGGAGTTGCGGATAACGCCCGCAGCCTTCAGTTCGGCGGCAATCCGTCGCGTGGAGTATCCCGGGTGCAGTAAAACGAATTTGGGCTCCGGGGGAGTAATAGGCGCGCGTAAGGCCCAGATAAACCAGCCCCCAGCAGCCAGAAGGATCAGAAAAAGTAGTTTTACGAGCGTTCGCAACGTTGCAATTTTAGATGATCCAGCCAAAGTCGCCTCTAATTTTCACCAAGCCGAATCTCAATTGTCATTTATTGCATCTAAACATTGACAATGATTCACTCAAGTCTTATATAATGATGCACTCAAGCCAAGATTTTGCTCTTGAGTTGAAAACAAAGCACTTATTTGAGGAGGGGCAGCATGGCTAAGATTATCGGGATAGATTTGGGTACCACCAACTCGTGCGTGTCAGTTATGGAGGGTGGTGAGCCCAAGGTCATTCCCAACGAAGAAGGCGGTCGAACGACGCCTTCGGTTGTTGGATTCACAAAAACTGGCGAGCGGCTTGTCGGGCAGGTGGCGAAGCGGCAGGCGATCACCAACCCCGAAAACACGGTCTATTCGATTAAGCGGTTCATGGGACGCCGTTATGACGAAGTCGGCGAAGAAATCAAGATGGTCCCATACAAAGTGGTGAAGTCGGGAGACCATGTGGCCGTTCTGGCCCAGGGCAAGGAGTACACCCCGCCTCAGATCTCGGCCATGATTTTGCAAAAGCTGAAGAAGGCTTCCGAGGACTATCTCGGTGAAAAGATCACCGAAGCTGTCATCACCGTTCCCGCATATTTTAATGACGCGCAACGCCAGGCGACGAAGGATGCCGGGCAAATTGCCGGCCTCGATGTGAAACGCATCATCAATGAGCCTACGGCCGCGGCACTGGCCTACGGATTGGATAAGAAGAAGGATGAAACCATCGCCGTGTACGACTTCGGCGGCGGCACCTTTGATATCTCGGTGCTGGAAGTCGGCGAAGGCGTGATCGAGGTGAAAGCCACCAATGGCGACACCCACCTGGGCGGCGACAATCTTGACCAGCGCATCGTGGACTGGTTGATTGACGAGTTCAAGAAAAACGAAGGACTTGACCTGCGGGGCAAAGGCAACGAGATGGCTTTGCAGCGTCTCCGTGATGCCGCCGAGCGCGCCAAGATCGAACTCTCCACCACTATGGAAACTGAGATCAATCTGCCCTTCATTACGGCGGACGCGGGCGGTCCGAAGCATCTGGTGGTCAAGATGACCCGCGCCAAGCTGGAATCGATGGTGGAAGACATCATTCAGCGCTCGGTCGGGCCCTGCAAACAATGCATGAAGGATGCAGGAGTGGACGCCAGCAAAATCGATGAAGTGGTGCTGGTCGGCGGACAGACCCGCATGCCACGGATTCAGGCTATGGTGAAGGAGTTGTTCGGAAAAGAACCTCACAAGGGTGTGAATCCTGACGAAGTGGTCGCGATTGGCGCCGCCATACAGGGTGGCGTGCTGGGCGGCGAGGTCAAAGACTTGTTGTTGCTGGATGTGACCCCATTGTCGCTGTCCATCGAAACTCTGGGAGGAGTGGCGACGCCGATGATCCCGCGCAACACCACGATCCCTACACGCAAGACGGAGACATTCTCAACCGCGGCTGACAATCAAACGTCAGTCGAAGTTCACGTGTTGCAGGGTGAACGGCCGCTGGCGCGCGACAATCGGACCCTGGGCAAATTCCATCTGACCGGAATTCCGCCCGCACCACGCGGCGTTCCGCAAATCGAGGTGACATTTGATATCGATGCCAATGGCATCCTCAATGTGACCGCGAAAGACATGGCCACACAAAAAGACCAGAAGATCACAATTACTTCATCTTCTGGCCTGAGCAAGGACGAAGTCGAACGCATGGCCAAAGAAGCCGACGCGCATTCGGCGGAGGACAAGGCGAAACGCGAGGAAATCGACTCCAAGAACCAGCTCGACTCAATGGTTTATAGCGTGGAGAAGATGCTGCGCGAACAGGGAGACAAGATTTCGGGCTCCGAGCGCGGCGACGTCGAAAGCGCGATTGCCGACGCTAAAAAGGCGCTTGAAAGCAGCGACAAGAGCGTAATGGACCGGGCCAGGGAGAACCTGACCAAAGCCTCGCACAAGCTGGCCGAGCAAATGTATAAAGCGGCACAGCCTCAGGGAACGCCTGGCGCAGGTCCTCAGGGGAGCTCCACGCCGCCGCCTCCGGGCAGTAACGGTCAAGGCAAAAAGGACGAAGGTGTGATCGACGCGGAGTACGTGGACGTCGAAGATAAAAAGTAAGTCAGCGGCGTCAACCCGCTTGGCGGCTACTTTCGCTGCCGCCGAGTTGAATCAGAGGATAGAGTTGCTATGGAGGGGCGCCTTGGCGCCCCTTCCCAGATAAGCGGGACTTGAGGTCACGGGGGAGATTAAAATTGCAATTCCAAGTGAACGGGCAAGATTACTTTTTGAACTTTGTGGACGACGAAGGGCGGTGGTTTGTCTTTGCTCCGACTTCGACCGGGGTGCA
>JAFAWN010000481.1 GCA_019241735.1 Terriglobales bacterium | reverse complement strand
AATGGTTCCCGCTCTACCTCCGGACTGGTTGAGACGGCGGACAAGCTTGGCGTGGAGATAAAGTCGCTCTCGGTTCAAAACACAACGCTGGATGATGTCTTTGTCCACTACACCGGGCGACAGCTGCGTGACGAGCTGGTGAAAGCGTACGGCTTCGTTATGCCGCCGCGCCCCGGATTGCAGCCATGAACCGCATCCTGGCCATCATTGAGCGGGAGATGCGAAAGTTTTTCCGCTCGCCGGCCCTGATGCTGGCGTCGATGATCTTTCCCCTGGTACAGCTCATCGTGCTGGGCAACGCATTCGGCGGGAAGATACGCGACGCCAGACTGGGACTGGTGGATGAAGACGGCGGCACTCAGGCATTGAAAATCCGCGAGGCTTTTGATTCCGTCCACGCCAATATACGCACCTTCAGCACCGTTTTTTACAGCGACGAGAAGCAGGCTACGGCGGACGTGCGCAACGGAAAAATACAGGGCGCAGTCGTAATTCCGCCCCAATATTCGCGGCGTGTATACGAACAGGACCAGCCCAAGATCGCGCTGATCGTGGACAACAGCGACAACTTTATGAGTTCCACGCTCGAAGAAGAACTAACGCAGATCACCGCCGCGCTGAACAATCCCGCGATTCAGCCGCGCCTGCTGCAGCAGACTGTGTTGCAGATTGTTGAGTTATATCCGTATATCGAATACATGAAATATCTGCTGCCCGGCTCAATCACGCTCGCCATGTTCGTTTCGGTGATGATTGGCGGCGGCATGCTCTACATTGACGACAAAGCCCGCGGGGTCCACGAGGGCTATCTGGTTACACCAATTACGAAGATGGAACTGGTGCTGGGACTGAATGCCGCCGGAGCGATTAAAGCTATGCTGACGGGAGTTGTCATCACCGTGATTGGAGCACTCCTGTCGGGGGTGAGCACGATCTTTCATCCGTCTGTTGCTTTTGGATTAATGGTCATGATCCTGCTGACCTCGATTGCTTTTAATACCATGATGTTTCTGCTGGTGGTCCGCGTCGATGATCCGTTGGTGCCGCGCGCAGTATTCGGAATCCTCAACACTCTGCTGTTTTTCCCCAGTGGTGCGATCTACCCCATACAGGCATTCCCCTGGTGGCTGCGCGGCATCGCCAAAGCTGACCCATTTACCTATGCCGTTCATGGGTTCAAATCGCTGCTTTTGAAAGAGACGGGCCTGTCGGCAATCTGGCCAGATATGCTCTACCTGACAATCTTCGCCGTCGTAACCCTCGGCATCGCCAGCCCGCTATTCAAACGGACTCTTTAGCAGCGTCGAACGACCCCGGGCCGCTTCGTCCGAGAGTTTTACCTTGGATATCTGAATCCGTTATCCTTGCATCGCATGACCCTGCTCGATGCCAAGCAGTACGACCCCGGTAGCGATCGAAGAAAGCGGATTGCGATTATGGTTACGCTCCTCGTTCTCGTGGTCGCTGGGTGGGTGAGCTACCACTACCGCAACTATCCGGCACGGCATGCCGTCGCCCAGTTTTTTGCAGCCTTGCAGCAGCAGGATTTCGGCCGCGCATACGGCATCTGGCAGCATGATCCTCAGTGGAAGCAGCATCCGTCGAAGTATCCCAACTATGGGTTCAATGATTTTTACCGTGATTGGGGGCCGAGCGGGGAGTGGGGAGTGATAAAAACATACTCCGTGGATTGTTCGCTCGCGCCGGGAAACGGGGTGATCGTAGGCGCGACGGTGAACGGACGGGCCGAACATCCCAGTCTGTGGGTGGGAAAGAACGACCGGACCATTTCATTTTCGCCGAACGAGATTCAGTGCGGGAATTGGTGGTCCTGGCTCACCGAGTAGCTGTTAAAACGCAACCCCCAACTGATCCACGGTTTTTCGCAGTGAGGCTTCATCGCCTACATTCAAGCTGGTTTTCGTTCGGTCGATTTGACGCAATAATCCGAAGAGTACCCGGCCGGGCCCAACCTCCACAAATGTCTGCACGCCTTGCGCTATCAACCAGCGCATCGATTGCTCCCAATTTACCGCGTCGGTAACCTGCCGGATCAGCGCATCGCGGCTAGCCTCGGCCTGTTCCAGAGGCGAAGCATCAACGTTCGATATCACTGGAAGCTGCGGACGGCTGAAATTCAGGCTGCGCAAATCAGCGGCGAGGCGGTCTTGGGCCGGCTTCATCAGTGAGCAATGAAAGGGTGCGCTAACGGGAAGAAGTTTTGCCCGTTTCGCTCCCCGCTGCCCGGCAAGCTCCGCGCCCCGCTGCACTGCCGCCGCGTGCCCGGAGATAACGATCTGCTCCGGGGAATTGATGTTAGCTGGCTCGCAAACCTCGCCCTGCGCCGCATCAAGGCAGAGCGCGGCGACATCCTCCAGCTTCATGCCGAGGATTGCCGCCATCGCGCCCACGCCCGCGGGCACCGCCTCCTGCATATATTTTCCGCGGTTGCGCACCGCGCGAACCGCGTCCTCAAACGAAAGCGTTCCCGCAGCCACGTGTGCCGAATATTCTCCCAGGCTGTGCCCGGCGAAGAAGGCCGGCTTCGCGCCGTTTTCCTGAAAGACTCTCCACGCCGCCACCGAGACCGTCAGAATCGCAGGCTGGGTGATTTCCGTCAGCTGAAGGTTTTCTTCGGGGCCGTCGAAACACAACTCGGAAAGCTTGTACCCCAGCGCCTCATCGGCCTGCTCAAATGTCTGCCGTGCAATCGTGTGGTTGTCGGCCAACTCCTTGCCCATCCCGGCAAATTGCGAGCCTTGCCCGGGGAAGAGAACTGCGACGCTGCGAAGATCAATTTGCATGGAGACTATGCGTTGGCGAGCACTGGGCGTATTTTTGCCAGCTCTTTTTCAATCTCGTCATTGATATTCCGGTCGGCGAATTCCGCCGCCACCCGGATGGTATTCTTTATCGCGTTGGCGTTCGATGATCCATGGGTGATAAAACATACGCCTTTCACTCCGAGCAGCGGGGCGCCGCCGTACTCGGTGTGGTCCAGGCGCTTCTTGAAATCAGTGAATGCGCTGCGGGAAAGAAGATATCCAACCTGGCGGGTGATGGTCGCCTTCAGCGATTCTTTTAGCGTAAAGCGGACCAGGTTCGCGACCCCCTCCGAGATCTTTAACGCCACATTCCCTACGAACCCGTCGGCAACGATCACGTCCACCCGGCCACCGTATAGGTCGCGGCCTTCGACGTTGCCAACAAAATTCAACGGCAGTTCTTTCAGCAACTGGAAAGCTTCGCAGGTTAAGTCATTGCCCTTAGTTTCCTCTTCGCCAATGGAGAGCAATCCCACCTTCGGACGCCGCGTGCCGAACATGCTGCGGAAATAGACTTCTCCCATGACCGCGAATTGCTCGAGATGGTGGGGCTTGCAATCTACATTGGCGCCTACATCAAGCAGGCAGGCAGCGGTGCCGGCCGCTGTCGGAAACACTGCCGCCAGCGCGGGGCGGTCAACGCCAGGTATCGCTCCCAGCACCATTTTCGCTGTGGTCATGGCAGCCCCGGTATTGCCGGCGGTAACGAACCCGGCAGCAACGCCGTTGCGGACGAGGCGAAGCCCCACCCGCATGGAGGAGTCGCGCTTGGTGCGCACCGCCTGCACCGCCTTATCCTCCATGGAAATGACTTCGCTGGCATTTACGATTTCGATCGGCAGTCCGGAGGCGGCGGGATGCCGTTCCAGGTCCGGGCGGAGGACTTCCTCACGGCCAACCAGAATTACGCGTACCCCGTAATGCCGCGCCGCCTGGAT
>JAFAWN010000263.1 GCA_019241735.1 Terriglobales bacterium | reverse complement strand
CGGGGCGCTCGGGCCAACGGGATGTTTACTACTGCCAAACACTTCCCGGGCCATGGAGACACGGCCACAGATTCACATCTTGGAATGGCGAAAGTTGGCGGAGACATCGCACGCCTGGAATCAGTTGAGCTTCCGCCCTTCCGGGAAGCGATCGCGGCTGGAGTGGACTCTATAATGGTCGCGCACGTTACCGTTCCGGCCCTCGACCCCGATCCCAATCACGTCGCCACGACGTCGCCGACGGTCGTTACCGATTTACTCAGAAACCGACTGAAATTTGGCGGAATTATCGTCACCGACGCCTTAGACATGGCGGGACTCACACATTTATACGCAGACAACATTGGTCGCGCGGCAGTGGACGCATTCAAGGCGGGAAACGATTTGCTGCTGATTCCTGCTGATCTCGATGCTTCATATAGGGCCATGGTGGAAGCCATCCACAGTGGCGAAATTCCGCAAGCTCGACTGGATGCGTCGGTGCTGCGGATATTAAAGGCAAAGGCCGCGCTGGGCCTGAACAAAGACCGTCTAGTTGATATCAACGCGATTTCCGCGGAAGTAGGCAAACCGGAAAATATCGCCCTGGGACAGCGGATCTCCGACGGCGCCGTGACATTAGTTCGTGAAAACGGAAAGATGCTGCCGCTCAAAAAAATTGGAACCGTCAAGGCCGGCTTGCCGTATCAAAGAGTAGAAGAAGTGAAGAATGAACTGGTCATAGTGATTTTCTCCGAGGATGTACGTTTAGAAGAAGGCCGCGTATTGGAGCGCCAGATTCGCGCGCGCGTTCCCAGTGCGCACGTTATTTACGTAGACTCGCACTTCGCAACACCCTTGAAGGATGAAATTATTGGGGCTGTAGATCAGTCGCAAGCCGTGATCGCCGCGGTTTATGTTTCCCCCACAGCGGGAAAAACGGTGGTGACGAACGGGGTCGCAGGCAATTCGGTTTCCCCGGACGATGACACTGCGAATTTGATACATGAAATCCTAAATCGCGCGTCAGGGAAAACGGCGGTAGTAGCGCTTGGCAGCCCTTACATCGCCCAGGATTTCCCATCGGTGGAGAATTACATTTGCACGTTTTCAAACACTCCGGTGTCGGAACTAAGTGCCGTTAAAGCGTTGTTCGGCGAGATTGCCATCCATGGACACCTGCCAGTTACAATTCCCAGCATCGCGGCGCGAGGCGCAGGAATTACCCGCGCCGCCAACCCCTCGGGCTCATCAATGGAGGTACCAAATGCTCCCTAACGTGACAAACTTCCGGGCGGGCTGCGTGATGATCGGCGCAACTTTATTGCTTATTCCCGCTTGCAGCGTAAATGTAAACAAGAGCAACAGCGGCGAGGACAAGAATGTGGACATCAAGACCCCCATGGGTGCGATCCACGTAAATAACGACGCCGACGTCCGCGATACTGGACTGCCGGTCTATCCGGGAGCCCGGCCCAAGGAAAAAGAAAAAAACGACGAAGAGAAAAGCGCGAACGTCAACATCTCGGCGTTCGGATTCGGACTCCACGTGGTAGCTCTTGAGTATGAATCCGACGATTTAATGGAAAAAGTTGTTTCCTTTTATCAGGACAAGTTGAAGAAATACGGCAACGTGCTGGAATGTCACAACGACCGCCGTCATTCCGTGTCGGCGAACCGGTCGCGTGATTCCAATGGGTCAGACGAGCTGAAATGCGAGGGCGACGATCATGGTAAGAATGTGGAGTTGAAGGCAGGAAGCCAGCAGAATCAGCACGTCGTCTCCATAGAACCTGCATCTAAGGGCTGCACATTTAGTCTGGTATATGTCCGCACGCACGGTAAAGACGACACTATTTAGTCTTTGCGGATGTTTGAAAAACAGCAATTAAGATACTCTCATTAACCAGCTTGAAACGCTTGCCTTGCTGAAATGTCGTGCTGTACCTTGGGGTCAGTGGAGCATCCCTGCTATCGCTGCACCGCAACGTTGGAGGATGGCGTAGCTTTCTGCCCGGAATGCCACGCACCTCAAATCCGCGTAGCTACGCCGGAAAACGCTTCGAATTCCACTGAACTTCTTCCATCTGAGGCCGCGCCGTTCGCCCCAGCGCTGACCGTGATCAGTGACAACTCAATTGACTGGCGACGGGCCTTCCCGACCGCAGCATGGGCTGGATTGATTGCAGCCATCCTCATGATCGTGCCTCTAGGATCATCTTTCGGAGTGGGAATGCTGGCTGCGGGGTTTCTGGCGATTGTGTTATACCGGCGGCGGACGCTTGCAAATCTGAGCCCTTGGATGGGTGCGCAATTGGGGGCGGTGAGTGGTGCGCTGGGGTTCGTAATTTTTTCCATTTTCGCTGCGATCGCAGCCCTGGTATTTCACTCCGGCGGCGAAGTCCGTGCCTCCATGCTTGAGGCAATGCGGCAGTCCGCTGCGCGAAGTTCCGATCCCCACGCGCAACAAGTGCTGGAGTTTTTGAAAACGACGCAGGGCTTGTGGATCGTTTTCGCGTTCGGCATGATTGCCATGTTCGTGGTGTTTGTGATTCTTTCGTCTCTCGGAGGCGTGATGGGAGCCATCCTGCTGCGGAATAGAAATAGAGGATGATGGCTTGAATTCGCCCGCCTCCTTCCTCCCTTCCCTTGACACTCCTAACCCGCGACTCTAATCTAGAATGTTTTATCTGAATTGATTGCGTAGTCATAATTGCGCTGCCTATGCCCGACAATTATTTTGTCCGCTATCTGCCCTTATTAATTCATTTTTTGTTAGCCGCGGCCCTGGCAGGCGCCGTCGTCACCCTCTCCTGGGTGATTGGATATCGCCGCCCCACCCGCGCCAAAGTCTCTCCTTATGAGTGCGGAATCACGCCCGTGGGAGACGCCCGCGGCCGATTCTCGGTAAAGTTTTATCTGGTGGCAATGCTGTTCATTTTGTTCGATGTGGAAGCAGTGTTTCTTTATCCCTGGGCTGTGATCCTGCGGCAACTGAAAATGTATGGCTTCTGGGAAATGCTGGTTTACATCGGCATAGTGCTGGTCGGCTTCTTTTACATATGGAAAGAGGGCGTGCTCGACTGGGGCCAACCGTCCGCCCGCCGCGGTGAAGTGTAATGCCTCCAGCGGCTGCGATTACAGATTTTGAACAACTCAAGGCGCATCCTGCCATTGCCAGACTTTCGGAGTGGGACCCCGGCTGCATTGAGAGCGTGAAATTCTACCTCGATGAGATGACAATTTATGTCAGGCGCTCTGCGATCCGGGAAGCTTGTGCTCTGTTGCGGGACGATCCCAACTGCCAATTTAATTTTCTTTCCGATATAACCTGCGTGGACTGGGTTCCATCCGAACCGCGCTTCGAAATTGTTTACCATCTTTTTTCGACTTTCAGCAAAGAAAGACTACGTCTGAAAGTCCGCCTCCGGGGTGAAGAACCTGCAATAGAGTCAGTTACATCGATCTGGCCGGCCGCAAATTATTTCGAGCGCGAGGTGTTTGATCTGTTTGGCGTGCGCCTCCATGGGCATCCTTATTTGCGGCGCCTGTTGATGCCGGAAGATTGGGAAGGCCATCCATTGCGCAAGGATTATCCGGTGGAGGGATACCGCTAGGCATGTCGCATCTCTCCCCGCTTCCTACACTGCCCGGCGAAGACCGCACCATGATTCTCAACATGGGCCCGCAGCATCCGTCCACTCACGGCGTGCTGCGTGTGATTCTTGAGATCGATGGCGAAAATGTGGTTCGCATCATGCCCGACATCGGGTATCTGCACACTGGAATCGAGAAAACTTGCGAAGCGAAGTTTTACCAGCAGGTGGTGCCGCTAACCGACCGCATCGACTATCTTTGCCCGCTGACCAACAATCTCTGCTACGTGCTGGCAGTCGAGCGGCTGCTGGGCCTGGAGATCCCGCCGAAAGCGCAATGGCTGCGAGTAATGCTCAATGAGCTGACCCGTATCAGCTCGCACCTGGTTTGGCTCGGAACGCATGCTCTCGATATTGGCGCCATGACCGTTTTCCTTTACTGCTTTCGCGAGCGCGAGGATATTCAACGGCTGTTCGAGGCGGTCAGCGGGCAGCGGATGATGACCTCTTATTTTCGCATTGGTGGAGTTTCGCTAGAACCTCCGCTGGGATTTTTCGACCAGGTGCGGAATTTTGCGGACCGCTTTCCAGCAAAAGTGGACGAATACGAAAATCTGCTGACCGGGAATCCAATATGGGGAATGCGAACCAAAGGCGTGGCGCGAATTTCTGCGGAAGACGCGGTTGCGCTGGGAGTCAGTGGCCCGACGCTGCGTGCGAGCGGCGTGGACCTTGACCTGCGGCGCGACACTCCTTACTCGGGATATGAGAATTTCAAATTCAAAGTCCCCGTTATGCAAGGAGGCGATGTTTTTGCGCGCTATTTGTGCC
>JAFAWN010000406.1 GCA_019241735.1 Terriglobales bacterium | reverse complement strand
CTATTATTTAGCGCCGGACGCCGGCACCTATTTCTGGCATTGTCACATCACGCCGCCGGAACACTTGCAGATGGGCATGGTGGGCCAATTATATGTCAGGCCCCGGCAGAATCGGGTAAAGCAGGGAACCGATCTCTATACGGCTTTGGGTTTGCAGCAGAACGATTTGCGGACGGCCTGTAACCCCTCAGCGGATATCGTCTGCACTAATTCCCTTCCGAAGACTAACACCGGCGCGACGCAAAAACTCGACAAGGTAGGCAGCCAAATCACAAACCCAAATTACAACCAGCCACAGAAGTATGCCTACAACGACGGCGATGGCTCCACGGCCTACGATGTTGAGTACCCAATTCAAATTCACGGCTTCGATCCAAACTTTCATTTTGTAGGAATGACATTTAACCCGGAGGGTTTTGCCGATATGAAAGACAAATACTTCTTGTTAAATGGACGCAGCTATCCCGATACGATCACGCCCGGACCGATGCAAACCGTATCCGCAGACGGGCAGAGCCACTTCTCCCAGCCACTGCCCTCGATTATTAACATTCCGGCAGGCGGTAAAGCACTGCTCCGAATTTCCGATCTGGATGTCACGGAGTATCAGACGCTCGCCTCTTTGGGTATTCGTATGCACGTGATCGGACAGAATGCAAAATTGTTGCGCGATCAGGCAGGTAACAACATGGACTACTACACGAACTCAATCACGCTGGGAGGCGGCGAGTCCATCGACGTCATCTTGGACGCTTCCGATACCAAGACGTACCAGTCGGGCCAGGTGTTCTACTTGTACACCCCCAACTTGGATCATTTGGCCAACGACGCTGAGAACTTCGGCGGCCTCATGACCGAAATTCATATCAATTAGGAGTGCACACACAGTCATGACTTTACGAAGCTATACGTTACGAGTAGTCACAGGCGCCCTGGCATTGTTGGTCAACGCGTTTGGTGCTGCTCCCGGCATACAAGGGCCGGCTTTTCAACTGACCGCCTCACCGGCTTATCTGACCCAGCCTGATGGACAGGCGGTGTACTCGTGGGGGTATGGATGTACGCCCACGCCCGGCAGCAGCCCGAAGTTCCTGCCATCTACTCTGACCACCACGGGTTTCTGCAGCACCATGCAAGTGCCCGGTCCGACTTTGATCGTGACAGAAGGCGATTCTGTCACAGTTACTTTGACTAATAAGCTCCCAAGCGCCGCAGGGAACACGTCCATTTTGTTTCCGGGGTTTGCCGTCACGACTTCAGGTGGAGTCGGGGGCGTGCTGACTCAGGAGGCTGCACAGAACACACCCGTGACCTACAGCTTCACTGCTTCCACTCCCGGCACTCACGCTTATTACAGCGGCACGCAGGGTGACTTGCAGATAGAAATGGGATTGTACGGAGCACTCATTGTTCTGCCGAAGTCGCCAGTACAAGGAACAGCCTGTATTGGGGACTTACAGGCCAGCAACGATGCAGCGCGCACGTACCATAACGAGCAAAATTTCCGTCTGGTTTCGTCGGCTTACGACGATCCGCATACGTGCTACGACCGGGAGTATTTATTTCAATTTTCGGAGATGGACCCAGCCATTCACTCCGCTGCTCTGGCGCAGGTCACCGCTACGGGAAATTGTACAGCGGGCGCTCCGGGGTGCAGTCTCAATGTTCCCACTGAGCCTTACCACCCCACATACTTTCTCATCAACGGCCGTTCCATGCCGGACGATATGGACCCGAACTATTCTCCGCAGTATCCGCACCAGCCCTACAATGGCAACCCGCATCTGCATCCGGGTGAGCAGGTGCTGCTGCGAATCATCGGCCAGGGACGCTGGCAGCATCCCTTTCACGAACACGCGAATCACGTGAGAGTTCTAGCGCGTGACGGCAACTTACTTTTGACGCCGGACGGAGCGGCACTGGCGGGACCGGCGCTGTTTACGACTACCACCACACCGGGAATGGCAATGGACGGAATCTTCTACTATACAGGCCGCGGCTTGAATTGGGACATGTACGGACACAATCCAAAGTCGACTGGTCCACCCGTCGCCCAACCGCCCTTGACCTGTAACCCGGACGCCAACGGCTATAACACTGGCGATCCGAAAGCCATTAATTACTACGAGTGGTGCGCGGATCATAATAAGCCTCTTGAGCAGACGCCATTCGGCGACGTGGGAGCGAACGGACCGATCACACTGCCCAACCCCAATATCCTGACGAATGGCAACTGGTACGGCGGCAGTCCCTATCTCGGTCCGGATGCGACATTACGGGCAACCGGCTGCATGGCTCCCGATGCCGCGAACACGAATGCGCCTAATTGCGCTACGACAGGTGTAACTCCCCCCTCCGGGACGATCGCAAACTCGCCAGCCAACGAGGCTGCCTTCGCTTTCATGTGGCACTCGCACAATGAGCGCGAGATTACTACCAACAATATGTTCCCAGGCGGAATGATGATGATGATGCTCGTCGATTCCCGGGAGTTTCCAATAGACGAGTCGAATTAAGGACGAGACATAACCCATGTTTATAAAACACAGGACACGTGTGCCCAAAACACGAGCAACATTTTTAGCGGGCCTTCTTCTTTTGGGGGCAAGTCTCGCTTCAAGTCAAACCATCAACTTAACCGCCGGGGCGAGCAGCACAGTGTTGCCCGATGGCAGCAGCGTGCCGATGTGGGGCTACAACTGTGGCAAGCCTGACAGCACGACCAACACTCCGACAGCGACCTGCGCGGCGTTGAACCCGAACGCAGGCGGAGGCTGGTCGCCGGTGATCATCACCGTGACAGGAAGCAGCCTCCAGATTAATTTGACCAATAACCTGCCCAATCCGGTTCCGACCTCGCTCGTCATCGTGGGGCAGTTCGGAGGAGGCCTCGGTCAAACAGCAACCACGGCACCCAGCCCGAGTCATGCCAGTTATTACACGACTTGGCCGATTGCCAATTCCGGCCCAGCGTTTACACCGCCCGCGCAAGCGGCTCGTGTGCAGTCTTTTGCAACGGAGGTGCCCTCCGGCAATACGACACAGCTGACTTGGTCGAATCTGAGGCCCGGCACCTACCTGATCGAGTCCGGTACCCATCCTTCGATTCAGGGCGCGATGGGACTCTACGGCATGCTGGTAGTGACTACGCCGCCTGGCAATTCCAGTCCCGGGACCGCTTATCCCAACGTGAGCTACTCCGCTGAGGTGCCGCTCTTAATGAGCGAAATCGACCCGAGGCAAAATAGTGCTGTCGCGGCCGCCGTGGCGACGCCCGGCTTTAGCGAAAGCGCCACCTACGGTCCGACAGCCGCCGGACCCGTTGTCTCCGTGAACGTTATCAACGGTGGCGCGAATTACACCTCCGCTCCGACCGTGACCTTCTCGGGCGGCGGCGGGAGCGGAGCCACCGCGACTGCTGTCACGAATTCAGCGGGTGCAGTAACGGCCATCAATATAGTAACCGGCGGCTCCGGGTATATTTCCCCTCCGACCGTGATCCTCTCAGGCGGGGGTGGGACAGGCGCAAGCGCGACTGCGGTCCTGCAAGGACTGACTGCAAACTCGCTCGCTCATTGCAATGGGGGCGCCGCTGCCTGTTATCCGCCGGTCGTGAATTATACCCCGCTTTATTACCT
Organism: Terriglobales bacterium; assembly: GCA_019241735.1. Classification (GTDB taxonomy): domain Bacteria; phylum Acidobacteriota; class Terriglobia; order Terriglobales; family Acidobacteriaceae; genus JAFAWN01. The sequence continues at coordinate 1,807 of JAFAWN010000406.1, read as the reverse complement.
TTTTAACGGTGTGGCATTCGACAAAACGAATGCCGCGAAATCGCTATTTGCCGCGCAATCAGGCTCCGCGAGCGGCCCGGTCACAGGTAATGTTCTGGTCCGCTTTGTCAACGCCGGCCTGCGCATGCATGTCCCCTCTATCGTCGGCGCTCAGACGGGCGGCTCTAACGTGAATGGATTCTCGCTGATTGCGGAAGATGGCAATCCGCTTCCGGGCGTTCCGCGCGTGCAGAACGAAGTGTTCATGGCTGCAGGCAAGACCTATGACGTGATGCTGAACGCCCCGACCCCAACCGCTGCCCTCCCCCTGCCGGTCTTCGATCGTCAGTTGAGCCTCTCTGCGAACGCGATTGCGCGCGACGCCGGCATGTTGGCTTACATCAGTGTGAACGGCGGAAAGCTGCCAAGTGCTGGTTCGATCGGCGCTGCGAAAGCAGTACCGGATACTTATAATGCTTTGTTTGCGGGCGTAACGTTTAACGTGACTGACCCGTCCAAGGGTGTCATTGCGAACGATACGAACGTGTATGGAGTCACCCTGCTGGCTCAGGCGAGCAACGGAACCGTAACCCTTTCCAAAAACGGCACGTTTACGTACGTCCCGAACAGTACCGCTACTTCGGACCAATTCAGTTACTGTGCGAACGGAACGGTTACAGGAACAACCTGCTCCTCCGGCGTGACCGCGACCGTCACTCTCGGTCCATCTAGCGTTCAGAACACAGCAGGTGTTACCTGCACCGCGCCAACATTCAATGCGAGCGTATCAGGCTACTTCGCCACAAAAGGCCCGGGACTTCTGGCTTACTGCAAAGATGGAGCCGGTCTGCCCATCACGATTGATACGACAACGATCACGCCGGGCTCAGGTTTGACGGTCCAAGTGGACCCGAATGGCGGATTTACGGCCTCAGCCTCCTCCGCAGTGTCCACGTTTACTTTCCAAGCGCAAAACTCACAAAACGGGCATAGCGCGACGATGACGGCTACCATCAATTTCCCGCCAGGAGGCGGCCTGGTGGTCAACGTTGTGGATGGACAAGACAAAAAGACCGCTATCAGCGACTACCGATGGATTATCGAAGAAGACCGAACCTTTTTCGTCGATCCAAAGTGCGCGCAGAACCCTCCGTCGAGCGGCTGTCCCAACAGCGCTAACGGAGTTGTTCCAAACTTCGGAACCAACTTCCATACCAGCTACATGCCGGTAATCGCAACCGGCTGCACCGGGGCAGCTTCCTGTGGATCCGGCCAGACGGTGCAAGGCCAGCCCGTCACATTGCCCGCCTTCACCGACCCGAGCAAGGTTGCGTTGTGTTCATCGGTCCCGGCGAACACGCCGTGCCTTGATCCTAATAAGCGCTACTATATCTCCGTGTTGCCTGGCGATGCCGCTCAGCCGTTCATCAGCGGCTGGGGAGGCGCGCCGGACTGCTCAACTACCGGTCAAACAGCTGGCAAATGCGGACACGGTATGGGAGGTGCCCCAATCCCCAAAGGGTTAGATTATAAATCACAATCCATTACGGTACTGACTCAGCCGAGCCCTTACCAGACGGCGACACTATCCGTGTTCGTCTTTGAGGACGATTACCCGCTGAACGGAGAACATGATGCAGGTGGTGGTGTGGACGTGCTCTCCCCGAATGAACCCGGCCTGGGCGGATTTCAGATCACGCTCGATGACAGCGCCGGTGGAACGGGAGACGCGACGGGCACACCCACCTATGACATGTTCAACATGCCGTTGACCAACAGCCTGGCAGGGACAAAGGACCCAGCCACGGGGAACGACGCCTGTCCGATT
>JAFAWN010000246.1 GCA_019241735.1 Terriglobales bacterium | reverse complement strand
CAAACTAGACCACCATCTTCAGTAGGAATCTTGATTGTATGCTGCGCCGCCGTAAGACTGGACATGCCGAGCACTAAGATCACCGCTCGCAGCGTCCACATGCGGCGATTATACTGGGCTCCTTCAGGAGCCTAAATGCTCGGGGGACCAGCGAGGTCGACCTACGCCGCCAAGATATTTCTACACCTGATACTTGTTATGGCATCGCTTCTTTTCGGCGAAGGATTAGCGCAAGAGCCTTCTAAAACGCCATCGCAATCAGAGCAAACCATGTTCGGCGCCGATTGGCGTCCAACTCGACAATTCATCAAGGCTCCGGTTGACGTCCCGGGGGACGCTTTGCAAGTCTTGAAGGATACGCTAGATCGCAGTACTCTCCACTGTATTGAGACCGGAGGAGTTAGGCCTGACCAAATTCCGGCTTCTTGGTTTGTGGGTTCGGTGATTCATTTGGATGGGTCCGAGGAACTGGATCTCATTGTGCAGCCCAACCTACCAAAGATGATAGCGAGGAAACTCCCCGAATCGGCAAGTTGCCTGCTCGGGGCAAGCGTAGCTCCATTTTAACGACATCGGCCATCAAGGCGGGCACCGACTACATTGTCATGGAATTCCTGGAAGGCGAGTCGCTGGCCGAACGCCTCGAAACCGGTCCGCTACCAATTCCCGAAGTGCTGCAGTATGGGATCCAGATCGCCAGCGCACTTGACAAGGCGCACCGTCGTGGCGTGATCCATCGCGACCTGAAACCTGGCAATATCATGTTCACGAAATCCGGCGCCAAGCTGCTTGACTTCGGCCTGGCGCGGGATCCGGACAAAGAAGAGGTGGAACACTATCAGTTGCTGTCTTGTCAAATTGGCGGCCTGATCCGCCACCCGCCTAGTCATCTTAGAAATGGAAAACCCGTGACGGTCCATACACAAATTACCGTCAATTACGCACTGACCCTCTGATTGATTTGTTGCGCTCTCCCGGTCGCAGCGGTTCCGCGCATCTCCCTGATGGAGAGCACTACCGTGCACCAACTGACAGGTCAGGGGCGTTACCAGGAAAAGAGGTTGGGGGTAGGGCATGCTCAATCTGAAACTAGTCTAATGCGGCCGGAACGTCTTGCCGGTCTCCAGCAGAGTCTTCAATCGGGAAAGAATCCGCGGCCATCCGTCCGCATTCTGCGCATACGCCAAATCGTTCTCCGCCCACTGATCATTCGTCACCACAACCTTCACCGCCTCCGTCTCCGGAGTTAGCTCCACCTTCACTCTCGACATCACTGCCCCATCGCCCATGCCGAACTTGTACTCCAACAGTTTCGGCGGCTCCACCCGCAGCACCTCACCCGTCACATACCGCATCTGCTTCCCATCCTTGCCCGGCCCCGACCAAGTCATCGCCCCACCAGGCTTCAGGTCAACCTCGAAGTCCGCGCCCATGAAGATTTTCTGATTCGCCTCCTTCGAAACGAACCCATCCCAGACCTCATTCACGGGGGCAGCGATGTAATAGGTAAAAATCAGTGGTCCCTTCGCCATACCAATCTCCAGACACTTCTCGCAGATCGCACAGCGCCTGCCCGAGACTCTAACAAAGGTCTAATTGAGAGACCAGCAGGTCTTGGGTTCTTGCAGCCCGATCTCGTAGATCGGTACAAATATTGGTCGTGGCGCAAACCTTTCGGTTTGGGCTGAGCGACTCTAGTGAAAAGTACTGGAACGCCAAGCCTACACCACTCCCTCAACAATCGAATCCCCGGCCGCCGTGGGAATGATGCGCGAGAGCTCCCATCCCGACGCTTCCAGTAATTTGCGGAATTCTGGCTCAGTGCGTTCGCGTCCGCCGGGGAAAATAAGCATTTGCAAATCCAAGAATTTTCCGGGAGAGAAGTCGTTGCCAGGCTGAATCACGCAATCTACCACCAACAATTTTCCGCCGGGATTAACGCCCTGGCGGCAGGCTTTTAAAATTTTGACGCAGGCATCATCCGGCCAATCATGAATGATGTGTTTCATAATGTAGGCATCGGCGCCTGCTGGGACCGAAGAGAACATATCGCCGGAGGCCAGCGTACACCGGTCCATATATGGCCTGAGGGCACCTGCTTTAGCTCCCTCCAGCACATGGGGTAGCTCGTAGAGCGTGCCTTTCAAGTGCGGATTCCGCCCGAGCAGCGTGGCCAGCAGAAGGCCGTGGCCGCCGGCGACATCGACAATGTCTTGTACGCTGGCAAAGTTGTAGGCATCGGCCACAGCGGGGCCATCAATGCTGGAAAGCCCGGTCATGGCATTGTCAAAAATCCGCGATTCCTCGGGATTGCGTTTCAGATACTCGAAGATGGTCATTCCGTAAATCTCATCGAGTGCCTGCTTTCCAGTGCGCACGCAATATTCCAGCCTAGACCATCCCCGCTGGTGCCATTCCCGGCCGGTCATGATGGCAAGCCCTCGCAGGCTGGGGTGCGCGTTGGTGCGCAGAACGGCCGACATGGGTGTCTGCGAGAATTTCTTGTCCGACCCTTCCGCTAGCACTCCGACGCAAGCGGTGGCGCGCATGAGGCGGTAGAGCGCGTCCGGTTGAGCGCCGATTTGGGCAGCTAATTCCTCAGCTGATTTCGCTCCGTTTTCTAGCAAGTCGGGGATTCCAAGCTGCGCCAGGCACGACACGGCGCCGGCAACATACGCACCGTTCACGATCTTCAGGATGCCAGAGTGGGCGGGAGGATTTTGGTTCGGTGTAGTCAGGTTCTGAGTCATCAACCGAAATCTCCTTCTTGAATTCCAGAGCGGCGAGATTGTACACCTATTCTCCCTGGTCGCCCTCTCTCACGTGGGCCCGATCGGCAGCCTTTAGACAGATGATGAAGAAGGGCGTCCAGTCCGGAGTTGACGTAATCAGGCCATTGCACTCACGATTTCGACCGATTCTGGTTGTGCCAACTTTATCCGCTCCCGGAGACGGCGGGTGTAACCGATCAGGAACACGAAGTCGATTTCGCTCGCTGCCTTCGCGACCCCCACCCGCTTGACGGTCGCTTGGAGCATATGGAGGTACCTATTGACCCAGTCTTCGCCGAGCTCGAAATGCATTTTAAAAGGAGCAGGGTTTAGGGCTCCTCATGCCCCGCCCCCGCGTGCCGACGCCTGTCACCGCGGGTTGATCTCGCGGAACGCGACGTTCGCGCGCAATTATGGAGAGAGAATAGCCTACGCCGAATGGGCTAATTCGATTCGGTTCATTCCATTTCAGACGTTTCGTGTATGGTGTTCCTGCCCATCCGAACCGCCCGAGCAGAGCCACTTCTGCCGATCGGAATAGAATTCGGATTCCCGGTGGTCGACCATGAATAAAGCGTTTCACAATCCGCTTCGAGGAGTATCTATGCAAACCAGTCGGATCAGTCTTTCAATAATGGCTTTCGTGATCGCTACAGCCATTGGCGCCAGCGCACAAACTCCAAAACAGTGCAGCAAATCAATAACGTCCTGTGGATGCACCATCACCTCACCTGGTGTTTACACCGTGGATGCCGATCTTAACTCGACTCAGGGCCTGACTCCGCTGCAAGGTTGCATCGACATCAGTGCGAAAATGGTCACCCTCTTGACCAACGGACACCCGATTAACGGGCCCGCGGCCGACGGCATGGGTACGCCGCCCAGCGGCGTTGGTATCCATGTGCTCCCCAGCGCTTCCATGGCTTTTCTTGAGGCCCGGGGCCCCAACCTACCCGGGGCGAACTACTACACAATCATCCTCGGCTGGCAGTACGGTTTGGAGAGTGAAGCCAGTAGTGTGATCGCCGATGATTTCCAGTTCAACCAGAACTCAACCGGTGTCCTGCTTCAAAAAGCAATCAACAACAATATTAACGACTACACCGCCAAAAACAACTCCGTTTACGGGGTGTGGGTCAAAAGTAGTGTAGGAAACCAGCTCAACTGCGCGGGCTCGCAAGACAATAGCATTGCCGGCGTTTATGTCGGCTGCTCCGCCACCGGTCCGAACGGGGCCGCGTGCAGCCAAAATGAGCAAGGCAGCAGGCTTAACTACATTTACGATATGGGCACCGAGGGGAATGCAATCTATTATTACTATGGAAATTTACAAGGGGAAGAGTACGGCATCGCGCTGGAAAAGGGGAGCGAGCAGAACACAATTGTAGATAATTACAGCGTTGGCAATACCATCTACGATATGTTTGACGGGAACCCAAAGTGCGACAGTAATATCTGGCGTCTCAACCAGTTCCAAACCGCTAACCGAAGTTGCATTCAGTAAACGGCCGAGTGGGCAGCGTCACCGAAGTTCTTCCG
>JAFAWN010000187.1 GCA_019241735.1 Terriglobales bacterium | reverse complement strand
CACTAAATCATTTGCCGGGATGTCCATCATCGGGCTGCTGGCGGGGTTTCTGGTGGGAATGACGTCGGTGGGCTCGGGCAGTATCGTCATGATGCTGCTGCTGATCTTCTATAGTTTCTCGCCGCGCATAATGGTGGGGACAGATATTGTGCACGCAGTGATTCTCACCGGCGTCACGAGCCTTATGCATTTTCGGCTGCACAATATTGATAAAACTCTGGTGGCTTCGCTTCTCATCGGTTCGGTCCCGGGAGGGTTGCTGGGATCTCATCTCAGCACGCGGGTCCCAGTGCTATGGCTGCGAAGAATTCTTTGTACGGTTCTGCTGATGACAGGAGCCCGGATGCTTTGGGGCTGACGAGAGCGGATCCTTAAATCGGGGAGATCTTAAATCGTACGAATTTTAAATCGTGCTGACTTTAAACCATGAAAGACCAGTCTCAAACCTTACAGCGCATAAAGGCGGCCTTGGAAGCTGCCCGCAGCGTCTTCACCGGCTTCACCCCAGGAGCAATCGAAACCCGATATAAAGTCGGAAGCGATCCAGTTACCGAAGCCGACCGCGCGGTTGACCGCGTACTTCGCAAAGAATTGCTCCAGCCGGGCGAAGGCTGGCTGTCTGAAGAAAGCGTAGATGACCCCACCCGCCTGGAGAGGAGCCGGGTCTGGGTGGTGGACCCGCTGGATGGCACCCGCGAATTTGTTGCAGGTATACCGGAGTTTGTGGTCTCGGTTGCCATGGTCGAAGACGGCCGCCCGGTAGCTGGAGGAATTTGTAATCCTGCCACCGGCGAGGTATTTCTTGGCTCGCTCGATTCCGGGATGACCTACAACGGAAAGCCTGCATCCGCAAGCCGCCGGTCTGTTGTGGACGGTGCGACCGTTCTCGCCAGCCGCAGCGAGGTGAAGCGCGGAGAATGGCAACAGTTCGCCGAAGCGCCATTCATCGTCACGCCTATGGGCTCCGTTGCGTACAAACTTGCCCTGGTGGCGGCGGGACTTGCCGATGCAACCTTCACGCTGACGCCAAAAAATGAGTGGGATGTGGCCGCGGGAGCCGCGCTGGTGCAAAGCGCGGGCGGAATAGTCTGCACCCTCGACGGCGCGGACCTGAGGTGCAACAACCAGTCGCCATTGCTTTCAGGATTGGTGGCCTGCGGCCCGCTCCTGAAAGAACCTCTGTTTGCGCTGATCGCCAGCCACTCCGCTGCCAAGACCCGCTGACACCGCAATGACGCCGACCGATAGAGCGCTGGCCCCGGTTTTCGTTGTCGGCAGCCCGCGATCAGGAACCACTCTGCTGTACGACATGCTGCTTTCCTCCGGCCATTTTGCCGTCTACCTCACCGAGTCCAATGTTTTCTCGGTACTCGCCCAGAGGTTCGGTGATTTGAGTTTGGTTGCAAACCGCCGCAAGCTATTGCGGGTATGGCTTGCGAGCAAGCTCTACCGCGCATCGGGCTTGCAGGCGCAGCTTATCGAGAAGCGAATCCTCGAAGATTGCTCGAGCTACGGGGATTTTCTGCGAATCACAATGGAGGAAATTGCGCGCTCGCAAAACCTCCCTCGCTGGGCAGAAAACACCCCGGAGCACATTCTGTACCTGCCTGTGATTAAGGCGGCCATTCCCAACGCGCTGGTTGTCCATATGATTCGAGATGGACGCGCGGTCGCGCTTTCGCTCGACCGGCGCCCTGACCGGGGGATTCAAGGCTTGCCGTGGGACCGCCAGCGGAACCTCATGGTGCAAGCGCTTTATTGGGAGTGGATCGTACGCCGGGGCCGGGGGAACCTGGAGCAGCTTGGACACGACTACATTGAAATAAAATTCGAAGACCTGGTAGGCAATCCGCGGGAGGTCCTCTCCCGGTTGGGCGATTTCATCTCCTGCGAGTTAGATTATGATCGCATCCAGAAGATCGGCTATGGATCGGTGGCTAAACCGAACACATCTTTCAAGCAGGAATCCCAGGACGCCTCTTTTGATCCTGTAAGCCGGTGGCGAAAGGCTTACTCCCCGGAAGAGCTGGCGACGGTGGAGGGGTTGGTGGGCGATTACCTGAAAGAACTCGGGTATCCGTTACTTACTTCACCGGCTCCGAGCGCTTCATTGCGAACAATGCGGGCAAGATATGAAACCTATTTTTCGGCCCGATTCAAAATTAAGACATCTTCGATATTCAAGAAGTTGCGGCCGGCATTAACCGCCCAAGTTTTGGATGAGATTGTTATGGGCGCTGAGGGGCCCCCGGTGCTAAAGGCATGACGTCAAGCGGGCACGCATCGGAAACGTAAAGCGTTCTGGAAGTCTGATCGGCCGGAGTAGCGGTTCATAAGCCTTTTGCCCGTCCATTCCGGCGATGCGGCATCAGTTCAATCGTTCCCGTCAGCCAGCCTTCAAACTCGAGCTCAGTCTGGCCGCTGGTATCCACATAGCGGGGTAACAAAAGCGGGTTATCCCGCGCTGTCGCGAGGGAAGGGTCGCAGGTAGTGGCAGAGACTACGCCCTCGGCAGCGAGCCAGGGGAGGAATTCCTTTTCGTAAACTCCGCTGGGATAACAGAAGTGAACTGGATTTTTACCGGTGATCTCGCGCAAGACAGCGCGGTTGTCCTGAATCTCTTTCCGAAATAATTGCTCATTCATCGGCGTTCGATGACGATGGGTATGCAGTTGGAAATCCATGCCAGCCTTGGATAATTCTGCTATTTCCTCGCGGTTCATAAGCTGAAGAATTCGCCGCCGCACCAGATCTTCGTAGTCAACACCGAGAAGTTGCGCCAGCCGGTGAGCCAAATCGTCCTTCTGTTGGCCATTCAACTGGTGAACAGCAGTGAGGTCGATCAGGTTGCGAACGATCGCTTGCCGGCTCTCCGCTGTACGCAGATCCAGCGGCGGAGTGAGGCCCAACTCAGTCCCCGCGGCAATAACTTCCCCCCGCCGCTTCCACAATAGATAGGAACACATGATGGTGAAGACGGGTCTTTGATAGCCGGTGTAATAAGTGGTCTGATAAACGGTGGCGGGAAACCCATAGCTTTTCAGCAGCGGATAGGCTTCCCGGTAAAAATCAACCGCGCCATCGTCAAAGGTCAACACCACACCGCGGGGAGGCAGAGTTCGGGTGCGTAAACGCTGTACCGCCTCTCCCAGCGGCAGAACGTTGTAGCCGCCTTTCGTGAGCAGCCGGAAACGCTGGTCCAGTACTTCAGGTTGGATGTACAGGGAGGGCCGCCAAAGATGCTCATCGGCTGTTGCCACGCCGTGATAGCAGATGATCAGCAGCCTTGAGTTACGCTGCCCACTCTCCCTCATCAGGCGAAACATGCCCGAGGCTTTCAAAGCGCGTAACCCGGTACGGCGTAATTGTCTGAGCATGTTTCTTAGCGATGAAATGTCAAAGGTCGCATTGCGCGCGAAGATGCTTACGCAAGTACGGCGGCCCGCTCCTGATTATCGCCGAGCACGGCCGGGATTTCTCCGTCGAGGAACACTCGCATCCAGGTTTCAAGGTTTATCAGGCGCCAGAGCCGGTTTCCATGATCATGCGCGCCGCCACGGTGCTCGGAGAAAATCCGGCTTACTTCTTTGGGCTTGAACAACCCGCGGGCCACCGATCGTGGCTCGAGTAGCATGCGCTCCAACTCGTCCAGTTGCTTGCCCCGCAGCCAATTAGACCAAGGGGTGGGGAAACCCATTTTCCGCCGATGGATTATGGTCTTCGGCAGCAAGTCTTCGACGGCAGATTTCAGGATATATTTTCCGGAAAGACCTTTAGTCGCGTAGGCCGAGGGAATGCCCGCGGTAAATTCCACCAGCTTATAGTCAAGAAACGGTACCCGGCTTTCGATGGAAGCGGCCATGCTCATCTGGTCCTGCTTCATCAACAGCTCTACCAGGTAAGTTTTAATATCCGTATAGAGCAACCGGTGCAACAGATCCCCCGACGACTTCTGCCAATATTCCATGGAACCGGCGTAGGCGTCGCCGGCAGCGGCTCGAGCGTTTTGAGTTAACAAAGAGGCCGCCTCCGTTCCGGAAAAGGCGGAGTAAAAATTATCGAAGTAAAAAGATGGCCACGAGGCCCCATCACGTCCGAGGAATGTGTGCTCGAGCTTGCGCCGCAGCGTGGCCCCCAAAGGTCCGCCGCTGATCGCTTCGCGCAGAAGCCGGCGCACAAAAGCAGGCGTAAGCGAGCGGTAGGCGGTGTCCATGCGTGAATTCATTAGAGTCCAGGCGTAGCGGGTATAGCCGGCGAGGGTTTCGTCACTTCCTTCGCCGGTAAGAACCACGGTCACGCGCTCGCGCGCCAGCCGCGCTACAAAATACAGGGAAATGCTGGAGGGCCAGACCAATGGCTCATCCTCCTGCCAGACCATGCGCGGGAGGGCATTGAAAAAGTCGGCGCGCGAAATTCGGACTTCGTGGTGTTGCGATCCAAGATGCGCTGCTACCTGACGGGCGTACGGCAGCTCGCTATAGGCTTCCTCTTCGTATCCTACGGAAAAAGTTTCAATTCCTGAGCCCCGGATTTTGGTGGTCAGTGCAGCGACAACACTGGAGTCGAGTCCGCCGCTGAGGAACACTCCCAGCGGGACATCACTCATTAAATGGCTGGAAACGCACTCCTCCAGCAACTCACGATACGCTTTGACGTAATAACTGCGAGGTTGCATCTGCGGGTCAGCAGAGGGTTCGAGGTCCCAATAAGAATTAACGATTAACTTGCCGCGCTCATCCAGTTCGAGCGTGTGTCCGGGCAGGAGCTTGCAGATCCCGTCAAACATCGTTTCGGTTCCGGCGATGTATCCAAAAGCCAGATATTCGGCGAGGGTACGGTGATTGAATCGCGCCTTCACCCCGGGATAGGCAAGAATCGCTTTAATTTCAGAGCCGAAGAGGAATTTATCGCCATCGTTGAGGTAATAGAGAGGCTTAATCCCAAGCCGGTCGCGGGCCACAAACAATTTCCGCCGGCGGCGGTCCCAGATGGCAAACGCAAACATGCCGCGCAGAAACTTTACGCAGTTGCTCCCGTGCTCCTCGTATAAGTGGACGACGGTTTCAGTGTCCGATTTAGTGGAGTACTGATGTCCCCTCGATTCAAGTCCGTCCCGTAATTCCTGGTGGTTGTAAATTTCGCCGTTGTAAACGATCCACAGATTCTTGTCTTCATTCGTGAGCGGCTGGTGCCCGGACTGCACGTCGATAATGCTCAGCCTGCGCATGGCCAGGCCGATGTTGCCCTCGACAAAGAATCCATCGTCGTCGGGGCCCCGATGCACAATGCGCGCATTCATTGCCGCCAGTGCAGGCTGCTCCACCCTGCGGCGCGCATCGGGATAAAAGATGCCACAGATTCCACACATGCTAGGACCCAATTCCTTTAAAGCTGGAGCCTCCGGCAAATGCCGGTTCAAGGGGCGATGACAGGCTTTCGATAGCTTGCCGGATGACAACCAGATTATCGACCTTGGGCTGCGGTCCGGATGAATGCACTTCCATCTTGCCGTCGTCGATAATCACTTCGCACCAGGACTCGATGACGGTGGGCGAAAGAATTTTTCTTCCACCAAACTCGACGTAAGAAAAATCACAACAAATTAGCCTGGCTCCGTTTTCGCCTTGCATGCAATAGACAAACCTGGCATCGGTGTTCCATTCGCCGCAGCGCCAATCGGTTCCATCCGCAAAAAAAACTGAATGGTCATCTTTCAGCATGCCAAACCGGTATCCAGCTGCGCTCCCCGTCAGCGTGGCATCGGGTATCCGCACTAAGTCCTGCACATTGACCTGCGCCCCGTGCCCGGGTATTAACAGAGTGACGAACTCTTCCGGCAGTTCGGCCAGGGCGCTGAAGTGCACCACCCGCGTCATAGCGCTACTCCCATAAGCGGCGGACCATGGGCTCCATTCCAGTTCACGGGTCCATTTGGGGTCGTGTGTGCCTACGATGTAAAGCCAGGGGCGGCCCTCGGAATTCTGAAAGCAGGAATCGTTAGCAGATGCCGGCACCAACTCCGGACTAAGATGCCAGTAGAGATCAAGTGTGTGGTTGCCGATGCCTTCGACCATATCCCGCACGACCCAAAAACGCGTTTTTAGGAAAAACACGGACCGCCGGTGCAAAACTTTACCCGGCAGCCGGCTATAACCGTCCTGCCTGCCGGCAAAGAAATCGAAACTCTTGCCATTGATCCATTGTTCCGTCTTAACGTTGGGAAGATGTTTCCATGCGAATGGGCCTGAGGGCTCCGCCTGATCCAATTCATCGACTGTCAGTGTGTTGTGGGCGGAGGTGCCGCGAAAAACGCGCCTCGCGGACCGCTCCGCCAGATACTCACAGGCCCCCGGATCGATCAGCAACTGCCTCCCTTCACTATTCAACGTGATACTGAGCGCATCGGCGTGTCCATGCCCCGCTGTCGATGTTCCCTGCGCCCCGGCGTCAATGATCATCACATCCTGAGACCCGGCGTCTCCCATTAAATGCAAGCCGCTGGCAGCCAGAGCTCTTGACTCAACCGCGGGCTTTTTCGCCATGAGCCGGTCAAACTCCGCAATCCCCGCCTCTCCCAGCAACCACAGTGTTTCTTCGCGCAAGCCTCCGGCTGCATGTTTGAAGTCGCCTCGTCCGAAAAGAACGGCCCCGGTAGCCAGCGGATCAAGCATGTGCTCGGCGCGGTTGCGGCGCGGATCAAATAACCGGCCGCCATCATCATCTCCCAAACGAGGTGGAGGACCGGCGCTTCCCAACACGCACAGAACTTCGAGCATTTTTTCCAGGGTCTGATCGAACGTCGGCGGGATGGGAACATCATTCAAGGATGCCAGGACCGCGGAATGCAGAAAGAAATCGAGGGCATAAACATGGTAGTAAATCGACTGCTCGAAATGCATTCCATCAGCCTGCACCTGCCGTTCGGATTCGCGCAGGATAATCTCCCATCCCTGCTGCTTCCACCTTTTCGACTGATCCAGCTCAGGGCACAGGGTTCCAATAAAAAATAAGGCGACTGCCTCGCCCAACAGGTGCGTGTTGGGCGAAAAATATGTCGAAAGATAGCGTTCAATATGGCGTCCGCTGACGCCTAAAGCTAGCAGCCATTGTTCACGAAAACCTGTGGGAAGAGTCGCTGAGTCGGCCAGGAGAAAATAGACCCAAATCCAGGAGAGGCTGCGAAACGACACCTCCAGGCTGCTGGCCCAGTTGACCCCAATGGGATAAGGGTTTTCCCGGTGCCAATCCTGCCACTGGTGGAATAATTCCGTGGCAAACACCTCATTGCCGGTCAGGCGGTACGCTTTTGCCAGCATCACCAGATGCTGATGGCGGTTGAGCTCCCAAACGATCTTGCTGTCTCCAACTTCAATGAAATCCAGGTACCGAATTTTGAACCATGGCTTGCGCGTAGAACGAACCTGGTTGATATGGTCGTAATGCCAGTCTATCGCCGCGCCATAATTCAAATCTTCGTGCCCCAGAAGATCGAAGCGGTGTGCGCAGATTTTCTCCGCCTGTTGCACGATGGATGCGGCTTGCTCCGGGAATAGCTGCCGCAGTCGTGAGCCCAGGGACGGCAGCGATTGCGCAGAAAAGAAGAAGACCGGCGCGGGGCCTTCCGCCGCGATCCGCAGTGGCGGCGCGAAATTAGATCCTAACTTGTAGCGAAGCAAATCGGTGCGGGCGGAGATCTGTTGCCCCAGGCGGTCGGCAAACTCCGCTGCGCTCATCGCGCGGACCCGTCGCCACACGTCCATCCATTTGCCGGATCTCATAAGTTCCGCCCCGCGGGTTCAGCAACGGAATCACCACCAGCCGGCGGCGTGCCCGATTGTATGGCTTCTCTTACCATCAAAGGACCTTCACCAATTTGCTCTCAGCAGCGTTTTCCAGGCCAGCGCATGCACCCTGTTAATTATTATGACATCAGGGATTCTTTGACTGGGCGCACCGCGAAGGGGGGGCGAAACCTTAGTAATCTTCCAACTTGTTGAAAACACATGTTAAATGGCG
>JAFAWN010000434.1 GCA_019241735.1 Terriglobales bacterium | reverse complement strand
AAGACCCAGCTGTCAATTGCGGAAGTAGATTGGATTGAGCTCAATGAAGCTTTCGCTGCGCAAGCCCTGGCCGTAACGCGCGCTTTCGGTCTGCCTGACGATAGCCCGAAGGTAAATCCAAACGGGGGCGCAATCGCTTTAGGTCATCCCTTGGGAATGAGTGGCGCCCGCCTGGTATTGACAGCCAGCCGCCAATTGCAACGAACGAAGGCGCGATACGCATTGGCTTCAATGTGCGTGGGCGTGGGTCAAGGCATGGCCATCATGTTGGAACGGGTGTGAATGGCAGCGCAATCTTTCTGCTACGTCGCCTTATTACTGGCGCAGCTAGCTCATGCGGCGTCATACTATCACCGGACCGCTCCGAAAATACCTGTGACAACCTTGAAGAAGATACGTCCCGAAAATTAATTCAGTCTCTAATATTCCGCCCCAAAAAGCGCCATTTTCACACGGTGACTTGTCACAGTCCGATTTTCGGGGCTTCCGGCGGATTCTTGTCAATAGGGCCACGAGGGCCGATTCCGGCTAACTCACTCACCCCGTGGCACATATAAACCTCTGATCCGTGTCCCATTTGCTCCCCGCGACCTGCTATTCTTGAAATACGTTGATTTTTTACTAAACGGCTCCCTTTTTTGCGCCGTTTTTTGTTCGTGAAAACGGCTACTCGCATGATCGGCCGCAAGCACATTGGACCGGTCTCACCCACTTTTTGCTGCATTGGAACGCCAAAGAATCTCAGCCGAACGGCACCGCTCTCGGAGCGAACATCCTCAAATGAGTTTCAGGTCGCCACTGAACTGCACCGGCATGAATAATTAGGATCCGCGTCAAGTCCTCCCATGATCAATTCTCTAACTCCGAAGGCGACGTACTTTATCCACGCCGTGGTCGACACGCAACCCCGCATCGCAGTTTTCGATTGCGACGGGACGCTTTGGGATGGAGATGCCGGGGAAGGTTTTTTCGATTGGGAGTTGAAACAAGGAATTTTCCCGGATGAGACCGCCCGCGCTCTGCGCAAACGTTACGCGGATTACAAGGCGGGAAACGTCGGCGAAGACTTGATGTGCGGGGAGATGGTAAGCATGCACCGCGAAATGTCAACAGCTGAGCTAAGCCGCCTGGCTTCAGAATATTTCGAGCCTAATATTTCCAGCACAATTTTCCCGGAGATGCAGGAACTTGTGCGCCTGCTGCACCGGGACGGATGCGAAGTCTGGGCGGTTTCTTCGACTAATGAATGGGTGATTGGCGCCGCAATGAAATATTTCGACATCCCGTTCGGTCGTATTCTCGCGGCCGCCGCCAGAATTGAAAACGGCATGGTAACTGGTCATCTGTTGCGGGTGCCCAGCGGTGAGGGAAAAGCCTGCGCCATCCGCGAAGTTGTGGGGCGTGTGCCGGATGCGGCATTCGGAAATTCCCGTTGGGACATTGCAATGCTGACAATGGCGCGACACCCGTTTGCGGTCAACCCCAACCCTGATCTTGAGGCAACCGCCATGGAAAAAGGCTGGACCATTTATAAGCCTGAGTCAGTTGGTCCGCGGGCCGCGCGATGAAACAAGTGGTCGTAGCGCTCATCGTGAAAGAGGGCAAGATTCTGGTTTGCCAGCGCACACGACATCAAACCATGCCATTGAAATGGGAATTTCCGGGCGGAAAGATTGAAGAGGGGGAGCAACCGCGGGCCGCGTTACGCCGTGAACTCGAGGAGGAACTGGGAATCGACGCGCAGATTGGCAACGAAATTACACGCATCACCCACCAGTTTCAGGCTGGAATGTCAGTCGAGTTAAGATTCTTCGAAGTGCGCTCCTACAGTGGAGAAATTGAGAACAGAATTTTTCGCGATGTGCAGTGGGCCAGCCCCGCGACGCTGCCGAGCTACGATTTCCTGGAGGCCGACCTGGGGTTGGTGAAGCAACTGGCGGCAGGGCAGATAAAACTTTAATACGCGACGAAGATCACCCGCTGCCGTGACGCAACGTCCAGAACCAAGCTAGGCTGAGAATAGTCATGATAACGGTCGTAATCCATGCAATAACGTTATAAGAGCGCGAATTGACATAGCTGCCCATCAAATCTTTTTTGTTCACCAGGATCAGCATAAAAATTAACACCGGAGGCACAGCTATGCCGTTTACGACCTGGGACAGAATCGCAATCTTGACCAGAGGGAGGTTCGGAACCAAAATCACACCGGCGCCAGCGACGATCAGAATGGTGTAAAGCCAATAAAATACCGGCGCTTCGCTGAAACGCTTCCCTACGCCGGATTCAAACCCCAGTCCTTCGCAAACCGTATAAGCGGTGGAAAGCGGCAGAATGGAGGCCGCGAAAAGCGATGCATTGAACAGCCCCACGGCGAAAAGAATGTATGCGTAATCGCCAGCCAGCGGACGAAGCGCTTGCGCCGCATCCTTGGCATCGGCAATATCGTGGTAGCCGTGCACGTATAACGTAGCGGCGCAGGCCACAATAATGAACCAGGCGACGATATCAGTGAAAATACAGCCGGAGATCACGTCTATGCGTGAAGCTTTATATTGCCGGCGGGTGACGCCCTTCTCAACGATTGAAGATTGCAAGTAAAACTGCATCCAGGGGGCAATCGTCGTTCCTACAACCCCGATCACCATGTACAAATAGCTTTGCTGCCGGAATGCCTGCAGATTCGGAGGCTTTACCGTGGCTATTAGCGCATCCATCCATGCGGGCCTGGCAAAGAAACCGGCCAAAATGTAGGTGACGTAGAAGAATGAAGCGGCCAGGAAAACCTTTTCCACGCTCTTGTACTGGCCCTTGACGACAATGAGCCAAACGATAACCGCGCACACCGGAACGGTAATATATTTCGAGAGACCAAACAGCTCTAAACTACCCGCGATACCCGCGAATTCGCCCACGACGTTGCCGAAGTTAATGACTAGAATCCCCAGCATCATGAAAAAGGTGATACGGAAACCGAACTCCTCGCGAATTAAGTCACTCAATCCCTTTCCGGTTACCGCGCCCATTCGCGCCGAGATTTCCTGGACTACTATCAGCGCCAGGGTGATGGGAATCATGGTCCACAGCAGCAGGTGGCCAAACTGAGCGCCGGCAGCCGAGTAGGTGTAAATGCCGTTGGCGTCGTTGTCGACATTGGCCGTAATGAAGCCGGGCCCTACGACGGCGAAGAACAGCAAGATTCGGGCTTTCCAGCTTTTAAGAAGTTTCATGGCCAGGCGTCGCGGACGACAGGATAAATGCAAGCCCTCAATCTGAACAGGCAGAATCTGTGTTCATCCGCAAATTCCTAAAGTATTTCTGTTTTGAAATGGGTGAATAATTGCGCGGTACCCGCAAGAAGCTTAAAGGGTCGCCCGCAACATACTGATGACGTCGTCAGAAGTCACCACACCAGTCAATTTCTTGTCGTCATCGACGACCGGCAGCGTGACCAGATTGTATTTATCAAAAAGTTCAGCTACTTCATTTTCACGCGCGGAAGCCTTGCAGGAAATTAGCGGCTTGCTGGTCAAGCTCGACAGCGGAGTATCGGGTGGGGCCAGCACAATTTTTGCCAGCGGAACAGCGCCCACCAATGTTGCGTCGGTCTTGGTCAGGTAAACCGTGGCAACCGACTCTACGCCTCCTTCAAATTGACGTAATGCCTCAATCGCATCCTGGGCCGTAGCTTCCACGTTCACTGCCAGGTAATCGGTGTTCATGCGGCCGGCGGCGGTGTTTTCACCAAATTCGAGGAGCTCAACCATTTCCTTCCGCTGTTCCGGGCCCATTTCCAGCAAAATTTCCGAAGTGCGTTCGGTGGGAAGATCAGCAAGCAGGTCGGCGGCCGCGTCTGGATTCATCTCTTCAACAATCTCGGCAACCCGATCTGATTCCAGAGACTCAACTATGCTCTTCTGTACCCGTGGCGAAACCTCTTCCAGCGCCTCGGCGGCAAGTTCGTCGTCAAGAGTCTCGAATACCGCTTCGCGCTCGCTGGGCGCCAGTTCTTCGACGATATCGGCAATGTCCGCGGGATGCAGCCTGGCCAGGCGCTCGTGCGAGATTTTCAGCTTGACCCGGCGCGCGGGATCTATTTCGATCAGGTCGACAAACTCCCAGGGAATGGTTCGCGCAGGAATTTTGTGCAGCAACGCGAGCAGCGCAGAGTGCGGGACCACGCCCTTTAACAGGCGTCGTACCGCGCCGCGAGCGCCAACGTCCACCGAGCCGACTTTGAGCACTGGGCAGCCGTTACCGGTCTCCCGGTGCAAGTCAACATCATTGACGCGCACCACTTTGCGTCCATCAACATCGATGATCTGCTGGTCGAGCAAGTCCCGGCCCAGCATAAAAAATCCTTCCGAGCCGCTCATCCGGGACCAATCCTTCCTGAAGCTGAGGGCGCGAATGCTGCCATCGATTGATTTGACAGCGTCACTTGGCAGGATGAAATCCCTTTTCTTATTGCGAACGACCATCATCGCAACTTGCGCCCGGTCCTCGCCCGGAGCCAGTGCCAATTCACGCACCCGCCCACACTCCGCCCCGGAGGGGTCGTAAACCGGCAGGCCGAGCAAATCCGTTAGCGCAAGCATGCTCACCATCTGAGAATGTTATGAGAACGCGGATGTGTCAAGCCGGAAAAGCCTTATAAAACCGCTTTTTCAGGGGGCTAATAGGAGACTTCGCGTTGACATTTTGACGGAGGCAGGGCAAACTACCGCATTCGCGGTCCATGCGGTTTTTCGGCGGCCACGGCAGCGTCGGCGCAGGGTTGGAAGCATCTTAAAAGTCCGCAAATTGTTTCGAAGCCACATGACCGAGAACCGATTCTCCTACACGCTGGATTCGACGCTGGAAACCGTTGACGCTGCAGAAGAGGCGGCGACCCGCATCGCCACAGATCAGGGTTTCGGTGAAGACGAGGTTATGCAGATTGCCATGGCAGTGCGGGAGGCGACGGTCAATGCGGTGCTGCACGGGAATGCATACGATCCGAGCAAGAAGGTCAACCTGGATTTCGAGAAAACCACCAGCGATCTGGTGATTACCATCCGTGACCAGGGCCGCGGACTCGATCTGGCAAAACTCCCTGATCCCCTGGCTGCCGACAATCTGCTGAAGACTTCAGGCCGCGGCATTTTTTTAATCCGCTCGTTCATGGATGAGGTGCAAATCCGCCCCTCCCAGACGGGTACAGAAATCAAACTCGTAAAGCACGTTCACGGGACAGCCGCGAACGGCAAGGAGGTTACTCAATGAGCATGAAAATCAGCACCCGCCAGGTTGACGGCGTGACAATCGTGGATTCCAGCGGACGCATCACCCTGGGCGAAGGCAGTGTTACCCTTCGCGACACGGTGCGCGACCTGCTTGCCAAGGGACAGAAGAAAATTCTCGTCAACCTCGGCGACGTCAACTACATCGACAGTTCTGGAATCGGCGAACTGGTCAGCGCCTTCACCACTGTGCGAAATCAGGGCGGGGAGTTAAAGCTGCTCAACCTGACAAAAAAAGTTCACGACCTGCTTCAGATCACCAAGCTTTACACCGTTTTTGATGTGAAGGACGACGAGGCTGCGGCGGTCAAGTCCTTCAGTTGATCTGCGTCGGGGCGGTCCGCCAGGCCCGCCCTGCCTGCATCCGTTTCGGGAAGTTCCGGGCTTTTTCTTGCTTGGTATATATACCGCCGCGCGCTACCAAACCCTGGAATTGCGCTAGAGGCTGGGGATTCTATGGGGCGACACGTTTTTGCTTTGCTTGTCGTTCTCATTTCCACCCTTTCGCAAAGCAAGTGCATCTCCTTTTCCGAAGCTGCGAGCCATATTGGCGAAAACCATTGCGTTAGCGGCAAGGTGCTCTACATCGAACACAACGAAAAGGGCCTGACGTATCTCAACTTCTGCGAAAAATCCCATCCCTGCCCGTTCGCCGTCGTCGTTTTCCCGGCGGACCTGAAAAGAATCGGCGACGTGCGTAATCTCCAGGGAACATTTGTCGAGATTCACGGGCGAGTTAAGGAGTACGGCGGAAGAGCGCAGATCGTGTTGGAAGGCCCAGGGCAGCTTCGGGAGCAGGAAGCTATGGCTCCCTCGCTGCTTAACAGTTATGACGTCGAGGAAAAAGGACACTATAGCGCCGGAACATTTCACGCGCCTAAAAAACACGCGGCGGCGGCCAAAAGGAAAACCGCGACGATTCCGCTCACCATCCCTGAGGATGGTCCAGATTAGACGGCGAATTAATCACCCTCACGCCATTCCCTTTCGCAATTCATCCAGTGGGTACTTCGTGCCGCGCCACACTACCCCCTGTTGTGCCAGCGTGACAATCATCGAGAGCAGCATGGTATAGACAAACAGCGTGGTGGCGACCGGATGCAGAACTAAATACCATGGCGAAACGTCGGAGAGTCTCGACATCCCCACATAGATCGCAAACATTGCCAACATGGCGACCGCATATGGCAAGCGGACCCATCCCGGCGCGATGCAGATCCCAATGAATGGCATGAGGTTTAGGAAAGCCAGCCCGCAGGCGGAAAGCAGAGCTCGGGGCCACTGGAATGACACGATGGCGAAGAAGTTCTTGGTGAGATTACGCACCACCCCCATCGCGCCGTGTGCCCAGCGGATTGAGATCAGGTCGGCGCCGAAAACATTTCTCTGGGCGAAGCCTGAATTTTTCACGATTTTGCCGAGCTTCATGTCATCCAGAACGTCGAAACGCAGCGCCTGGTACGTACCCACTGCTTCATACGTGCTCTTACGCAGCAGGTTAAATGCGCCCACGCCGATATGATCGTTGGTCTTGGGGTCAGCCACCGTCCATGGCCTGTG
>JAFAWN010000383.1 GCA_019241735.1 Terriglobales bacterium | reverse complement strand
GTCTGTGGGCAATTTTCGTGCTTGTGCCTCTACTGCGCGAGTACGGCGAGCCATGGCTGGCCCGTTATCTGGGCTGGACTGGCTTATTTCAGGGAACACCCTACGGCATCGGGATGCTCGCTGCGGGGATCATTCTCGCGATCATGGTTATCCCCATTATTTCTTCAATCACCCGCGAAGTAATGACTGCGGTGCCGCAACAACAGCGCGAAGCCGTGCTCGCCCTTGGGGCGACCCGATGGGAGATGATCCGCACAGGTGTCCTGCGGAACGCCAGGGCAGGAATTCTTGGCGGGATTATTCTCGGGCTGGGCCGCGCCCTGGGCGAAACCATGGCGGTCACCATGGTGATTGGAAATCGTCCCGAAATTGCGCGCTCACTGTTTGCCCCTGGATACACGATGGCCAGCGTCATTGCCAACGAATTCAGCGAAGCGACGGGCGACACTTATTTGAGCGCATTAGTCGAAGTGGGGCTGGCGCTGTTTATCGTAACCATCATCGTAAATATGTTGGCGCAGCTTCTGGTGTGGACCGTAACCCGGGGAACGGCGGCCAGAACCCATGCCTGAGGCGGCCAAGGTAGATCAAGATTTCGCGGCTGCCCCTGTAAGCCTGTGGCGGCGCAGCGTAAATTCTTTTGCGACCCTGGCCGCAGTCTTGGCCGTGTTTCTCGTCTTGCTGCCGCTAGGCGCGATCTTCGGCTATTTGATTTACAAAGGCGTCGGGTCTTTGAACTGGGCCTTCCTCACCCAGACGCCCCAACCCGCGGGTGAGCCGGGCGGCGGAATGGCAAATGCCATCGCTGGTTCCGCGCTCATTCTGTTGATTGCCAGCGCCATGGGGATTCCCATAGGAATAGGCGCCGGAATTTATCTGGCTGAATACGGCAGAAATCGTTTTGGGGATGCTATTCGCTTCACCGCTGACGTCCTTAATGGTGTTCCATCCATTATCGTCGGTATCGTTGCCTACGCCTTAGTAGTACTAGCGCAGGGACATTTTTCCGCGCTCGCCGGCGGTGTCGCTCTCGGCATAATGATGATACCGACCATCGCCCGCACCACCGAAGAAATGCTGCTTCTGGTGCCAAACACGGTTCGGGAGGCGGCCTACGGTTTAGGTGTGCCGCAGTGGCGGACAACTCTCTCGATCACATTGCGGACGGCCACCTCCGGGATCGTGACCGGAGTGATGCTGGCCTTCGCTCGCGCCGCAGGTGAAACCGCGCCGCTTTTGTTCACTACGCTTGGCAACACTTATTGGAATTGGAAGGTGAGCCAACCCACCGCCGCCCTGCCACTGCAGATTTTCACTTACGCGATCTCGCCGTATGACGAATGGCACCGCCAGGCTTGGGCGGGCGCGTTAATCTTGATCGTACTTATCGTTGCGTCGGTGAGCGCGGTGCGCCTGGTCGCCAGCCGCGGCACGTTGAAGGGAGCGAACTGACGATGGGCGTGGGGATCGAGGTCCAACATCTGAACGCCTACTTTGGCAAGACGCAGGCTCTCTACGACATCAATATGAGTATTGCCGCTAACCACGCCACCGCGGTGATTGGCCCCTCGGGATGTGGCAAGTCAACCTTCGTCCGCTGCCTTAATCGAATGCATGAAACCATTCCCGACGCCCGGGCCACGGGTGCAGTGCACATAGGAAATCTGGATGTTTACAACGGCACGTCCGCGGTACAGATTCGACGGCGCATCGGCATGGTGTTTCAGAAACCTAATCCGTTCCCCACCATGTCAATTTACGACAACGTGGCAGCAGGCCTGAAGTTGAACGGTTTTCATGACCGCAAGCGGCTGGATGAGATCGTCGAGCACTCGCTGAAAGTTTCCGCTCTCTGGGATGAGGTGAAAGATTCGCTGCGCAAGAAGTCCGGCGCCAGCTTATCCGGAGGACAGCAGCAGCGCCTGTGTATTGCGCGCGCTCTCGCCGTCGAACCTCAGGTACTGCTCATGGACGAGCCCTGCTCCGCCCTGGATCCCATCTCCACCGGCAAGATTGAGGAACTCATCTACCAGCTCAAGGAGCGCTTCACCATCGTCATCGTGACTCACAACATGCAGCAGGCGTCGCGAGTCGCCGAATTCACCGGCTTCTTTCTTCTGGGAAAACTGATAGAGTTTGATAAGACGGAAAAGATTTTTACCAACCCCTCTGACAAGCGTACGGAGGATTACATCACAGGCAGGTTTGGATAATGCGCAGCCGATTCCACCAGGGACTTGATGAGCTCCGTGCCCGTTTGCTCCGAATGGGCGGCCTAGCCGAACAGGCAGTGGATCGCGCCTGCCAGGCCTACATTGACCGCGATCTGGCGCGCTGCAACATGGTGCTGGAAGGTGAAACCCTGATCAATATCGCGGAACGCGAAATTGATGAGCTCGCGTTCGATCTCCTGGCGATGCAGCAACCCATGGCCGTGGATCTGCGTTTTATTCTCGCAGTCACAAAAATTAATTCCGATCTCGAACGCGTCGGCGACCAGGCAGTTAACATTGCGGAGCGGGTGATGGATCTCGCCGAC
>JAFAWN010000084.1 GCA_019241735.1 Terriglobales bacterium | reverse complement strand
GCCGGCGTCGAGCAAGTCGGCAAAATTCTCTGAGGAGAGGTTGGGTGGCGCTTGAATGTTCATATCCGGCATGAGCAGCCTGGCCACGGCGACGGTGCGCAACATTTCGCCGTGCGTGGGCTGGGGCGAAGCGTGCATAGGAATTTCCGGCTTGGCACGAAAATTCTGAATGATGACTTCCTGAATGTGCCCGTAGCGGCGGTGTAAGTCGCGGATGGCGAGCAGGGTGTCAATACGATCCTGGAGCGATTCGCCGATCCCAAACAGCAAGCCGGTGGTGAAGGGCACGTTTTGTTTGCCCGCATCTTCGATGGTGCGGAGACGGCGCGAAGGAAGCTTGTCAGGGGCGCGATGATGGGCAGCGCCAGGCCGAAGCAGGGAAGCGTTCGTACTCTCGAGCATC
The DNA here is from genome assembly GCA_019241735.1 of Terriglobales bacterium. Taxonomy (GTDB): domain Bacteria; phylum Acidobacteriota; class Terriglobia; order Terriglobales; family Acidobacteriaceae; genus JAFAWN01. The sequence goes on along the minus strand of JAFAWN010000084.1, from coordinate 8,789 downwards.
AGACCCATGCTCGGAGACACTTCTGCCAGGCGAGCGATCCACTCCGCGCTTAGCAACCCGGCATTGGGATGGGGCAAGAGCGTAGTTTCACGCAGCACAAGATCGCACATGGCTTCCAGATAGTGCAGCGTCGATCTGTATCCCAGCCAGCGCAGGGTGTCGCGCATTGCAGGAAACAAAACTTCCGGCTTGTCCCCGAGACTGAACAGAGCCTCGGTGCAACCTAATTTTTCAGCCGCACGCGCGCTGGCGAGGACTTCATCGGGAGTCATGGTGTGCGCGCCCGGCTGTCCGGGATCACGGCGGAAGGTGCAATAGCCGCAATAATCCCGGCAGAGGTTCGTGAGGGGAATAAAAACTTTTCGCGAATACGTAATGATACCGGGCTTAAAGTGATGCTTTACCGCCGCTGCTGCTGCCAAGAGCTGAGGTAATTCGTCATCGGAAACGCAAAGCAACTCGCAGGCAATCTCACGAGAGATTGGTGTCCCAGGAGCTACCTCCTGCCAGCACTCGAGCTGTCCGGCTTCGTACATCGTGCCGCCTAGTTTAATATCTTTCGCAGAAACGGGGTTGCCTGAGCTGAGTTTGCGGAAGGCTAAAAAGGAGAACCCTTGACCACAGTATTGTACGAGCAGGACGCCAACCCCTCCGCGCTGATGGGGAAAGTGATTGGCATCTTCGGCTACGGCAGCCAGGGGCGGGCGCAGGCGCAGAACCTCAGGGACAGCGGTTATGACGTGATTATCGGTCTCGACCCGCAGCGTCCGACTGCGCAGCAGGCAATAGTTGACGGAATGAAAGTCCTGCCCCCAGGTGAAGCGGCACAGCAGGCTGACTGGATACAACTGCTCACGCCGGATGAAACCCACGCAGAATTCTATGACCAGGCACTCCGACCTGCATTAACTGCTGGAAAAATCTTCGGTGTATCGCACGGCTTCAGCGTCCACTTCAAAACGATCGTTCCCCCCAATGCGGTAGATGTAGTGATGATCTCGCCCAAGGGGCCGGGTCGATTGTTGCGCAGTGTCTACACCGAAGGGCGCGGACTCGCCGCTTTTATTGCGATTCAGCAGGATGCCAGCGGGCGGGCGCGAGAATATGCACTGGCCTATGCTTATGGAATCGGGTCGACGCGGGCTGGAGTTCTTGAGACCACTTTCAAGGACGAATGCGAGGGAGATCTTTTTGGGGAGCAGGCGGTATTGTGCGGCGGCCTGGCGTCGCTGATTAAGCGGGGATACCAGACCCTGGTCGAAGCAGGTTATCAGCCCGAGGTGGCGTACTTCGAGTGTGTTCACGAGGTGAAGCAGATCGTGGACCTAATTTATGAAGGCGGATTTTCCGAGATGGGACGCCTGATATCCAATACCGCAGAGTATGGGGCGCTGACCCGCGGAGATCGCGTGGTGGGAGAGGCTACCACTGCTGCCATGAAGGAGATTTTGTCCGAGATACAGGACGGGAGCTTTGCCCGCGAGTGGATCAATGAAAATCGCAGCGGCGCGAAAAAATTCAATGTTTTGCGCGAAAAAGAGAGGCAGCTTCCGCTTGAGGCCGTGGGCGCTCGCCTGCGTGCCGTGATGTCGTTGTCGCAGAAGCCGGTGGAAGCGTTAAAAAAGCCCGGGATTGCGAACATTGGCAAGACCGGCTCCTAAGTCTCATCTGCTGCGCGATGGAGCTGTCACCCCCAGTCTGTCCGGACCACAGGAATTTATGGAGATGGGGCTCACTTGCCCGTTCCTGAAAGATTGACCGTCTGCGGACTGCCGGCAGCATCGTCTGAAACCGAGAACTGCGCAGTGCGGAGACCTTTAGCGCTCGGAGTAAAAACAATGCTGACGGTGCACAGGGCGTTGGCTGGCAGCGTCGTTCCACAGGTGGTGGCCGACTCCACGAAGTCAGCAGTGTTTGCTCCGGTGAACGCAAACGGCGACGCAGAGAAAGTTAACGTTGTCTGCTGGTAATTCCTCACATTGATGGTTATTGGCGGGGTTGACGATCCTACGGGACGGGCGGGGAATACGTTATTCAGAGGGCCGACATGGACTGGCGCGATTCCTATGCCCGATAAACCGATAAGTTGCGGACTGTTTGCAGCGTTGTCTGCCACCTGAAGGCTGGCGGATTTATTACCCACACTTAGTGGCGTAAAAGTTAGCGTCATTTTGCAACTTTGGTTGGTGGCGAGGGTGGTACCGCAGGGATTCGATAACGCAAAATTTGCTGCGTCGGAGCCGATGAGAGATACACCTGATATGGAAACCGGCGAACCGGAAGTATTGGTGAAAGTCACGGTCTTGGGGTGGCCGGTGCTGTTTACTGTCCAGCTGGACCACGCCAAGGAGCTGGGCGAATAATTCAGGGACCCGGGGGAAGAACCTCCGCTCACGATAAGCGAGGTCCCGCCGGTGATGGAGGCATTTGACGTATCTGTGGCGGAGATTGTCTGATGGCCAGTGCCGTGAAGGGTCGCGGAAAAGGTCGCTGCGCCATTATTAGCGGGTGAAAATGAGTAGTCAGGCGGAAGAATTGCCTGTGGATCGCTGCTCGTAAAGTGGGCCGTTCCCCCATAGGTGGCGTCCACCTTGCCCGCATTGGTTACGGTAACGGTAAAACTAAATGCCGTTCCAGAAGTGGCACCGGTCGGAGCCGCGAGTGTGTAAACGGGGTGTGCACCGGTTGTGACGCAGGCGTTGGCAACGTTCGACCACAATTGTTGCACGGTATAAGCGCCGGTGGGCGTCGAAACATTTGACTCCTGCTGGTTACACAAGTCTCCGATTTCCTGCCCGGTGGAAGTGGACCAGGCCAGCGGCGCTGAACTTGTTGAACCTATTCCTACATCAACGTCGGTGACACTCTCCGCCAGCTCGTGCGATGAAACTGACGTGAGATTTTGGAATTCCGTTCCGTAACCACAACCGACATCACAGCCGCTACCGGAGCCGAAATCCGGAAAGACACCGTATGCCAGATTGCGGGAATAATACGTTCCGGACGTGGTGTAGTGATACGCGCAGAATCCTCCGGGGGCACAGCTGGTCCATTGCCTCAAAGTGGAAATGACCCCCGGCGGAAAATAAATCATATACACGGTATTCAGGTTCGCGGAGTTGTCGAAGCTGGGCGGAGGCACGTGCCCGGCGTTCATCTGCGCCAGCAATTCGCTCTGAATCTGGCTATCGTCAATGGTGCAGGGAGAACTGCCGCACACGGAAGGCACAATGGTATAAGCGCCGGCGAAGGTGCCGCGTCCGATAGTCTGATTGGTGCCGAATCCTCCGCCAAGGGGGGTGATGTTGGTGTCGTATTCCTGCAGCAAATCGAAGTAGCTGCTATTGGTCACCCCCTGATAAAACCCGCCAATTTGGGAGGTGACAGTGGGGTCGACGTTAGAGCCCCAAAAAATCACCACCACTTGAACATTTGATATCACGGGTCCCCCGTAATAATTCAAGCCTGCCCCGGGGGTCGCCGGCCGGTTAAGCGGGTGAACGCCGTAGGCAGCGATATGAAGATGCTCTACCGGTTGCTCCCGGGCCGGCTGCTGTCCCATGACCAGGCTGAGGAGAATAATCGGAGACAGCATTGCCACGGCTGCGCATCGGATCCTTCGCAGGAGGGAAACTCGGCAACGTAGGAGTGCGGATAATCGAGTCATACTTTTCCTTTTGCGCTGACAGTAGACGGGGCAGCCGGACATCGACCAGCAAACCGACAGCAGAGCAGCCGGCGTAGCTGGGAAAAGCCGCAACAAAATCAGGATGAGCAGCGATCAGGGGGGTAATTAAGCTGCGCTAGCACTTTGACTTCGCGCAGCAAATTTGTCAATCAAAAGCGAAGCGTAGTCCTGGCGGTTACTCCTTGCTTTGTTGGCTCGGGATGCAGTGAGAAGCGGTATCGAAGTATTAAGCAACTTAACAAAGAAGGGTTGCATCTTTCCTCCGTTCCTACGTTAAAATCGCACAGATTTCGCGCCCTACGCTTGCACATTCCCAGGAGGCACGCATGTTCCCCAGCAACCGCACAGTTTGGCCGGTCGTGATGTTCTTGAGTCTCGCAGCTTTTCTGATGATTTTAGTTCTGGCAACTGTGCCGGCAAAGGCAGCGACCCCGGCCAGCGGAACGGTGAGCGATACCAGTCCAACGTTGACATATACCGCAGGACCTTACTATGCGCCGAACGCGACGGACCAGGCGGGAAATCCTGTCTGCACCGTGCCAAATTCTTGTGACATTTTCACGCTGACGGTGAACGCTGCGGCCGCCGATCAGAAAAGCAAGCAGGTGACGATCTCTATTGCCTGGCCTAACGTTGTGGCGGATTTCGACCTATATGTGTTCAACTCCAGTGGCACCCTTCTGGGGGTGGCGAACAATGGATCGGACCCGCACACGGTTACGATTCCCGCCGTTTCCGGGACGTACACCGTCGAAGCCGATCCCTTCCTGCCTCTGGGGCAGAGTTTTGTGGGAACCATTTCGCTGCAACCGAAGCCAGTCGGCGGAAAACAGGGAGCTGGGGTTCCACCCCGCTACCTGGTTTATCCCGCCCCGAATAGCGCCGGGGGCGCCGCCATGTCTGGTGAGCCTTCAATTGGCGTGGATTGGAATCCGAACGTTGCCAGTTTGAAACACGATCTGGTGAACCAGGGCGGAGTGGCGTTCTTCACTTCGAACCTGAATGAGTATCGGGTCAGCTTTAATGACTGTTCTTCGCCAGCATCGACTTTGTGGGAAGACGTGACCAGCCCGGTGGAAACGGTCAACACTCTCGATCCAATTGGATTTTGCGACCACTTCGGCGCCTCGCCGGGGCGCGTGTTCCAGTCGCAGTTGGCGGGGGCGACCAGCCTGATGGCTTATTCAGACGATGATGGAAATACCTGGACGCAATCCCAGGGTTCAGGGCAGCCCGCTGGCGTGGATCACCAGACGGTGGGAGCTGGACCGTATAATCCGTCCTCCACACCACCTCCGCCGCCGCACCCGCTGTATTCGAACGCTGTCTATTATTGCTCGCAGGATAGCGTGACCGCATTATGTGCCAGAAGCGATGATGGCGGTCTGACTTTTGGCCCCGGAGTTCCTACCTATACCCTCCTAGATTGCGGCGGCGCAATTCACGGACATGTCAAAGTTGCGCCTGATGGAACGGTGTACGTTCCGAATGCCAGTTGCGGAGCGCACCAGATTGTTGCGGTGTCGACCGACAACGGGGTCACCTGGACGGTCCGGCCGATTCCTGACAGCCAGCCCGGCTTAGGACTCGTTGATCCGTCCGTAGGGATCGCCAGTGATGGAACTGTCTATTTCGGTTATCAAGACCAAAGCGGACATCCAAAGATCGCGGTTTCCCACGATCGAGGGGTGACCTGGAGCAAGTCCTATGATGTGGGAGGGCCGTTCAATATTCAAAATTCTACGTTCCCGGAGGTGGTTGCTGGAGATCCTCAACGTGCTGCATTCATGTTCCTGGGATCGCCAACGGGAGGGAACTATGAGGATCCTGTTAACTTTAACGGAATCTGGCATGCGTACATCGCGACTACCTATGATGGCGGGCAATCTTACATAACGGTAGATGCCACGCCGACACAACCTGTCCAGGTTGGGTCGATCTGCGATCTGGGAACCACCGGGTGTTCGAGCAATGCGGTGGGCGGAGCTGATCGCAACATGCTCGATTTCATGGACCTCACCATTGATTCGCAAGGGCGGGTGTTGGGAGCCTTTGCCGCTGGCTGCGTGGCCGGCAGTTGCGATGCAACCTCTCCGCCGTCAGCCTCGCGAAGCGCCCTAGGGACAATTATCCGGCAGTCGGGAGGCCGGAGGCTTTTGGCCGCCTATGATCCGATAGAGCCGGATGTTCCGGGTGCGCCGCAAGGGATCTCCGCCTTACAGTACAGCAACGGAGTGCTGGTGCGGTGGAACCCTCCCGACTCTGGGGGGGCCAAGATCACCAGGTATCGGATTCTGCGCGGCACCGCCAGCGGGAAGGAAACTCTGTATGCGCAGGTCGTAGGAACGAAGAATTTCTTTCTGGATACGAAAGCTGTTCCCAGCAATCCGAAGCAGTACTATTACAAAATCCAGGCACAGAACAGTCAGGGCATCAGCGCCAGTTGCGGCGAATTAGTTGAAGCTCCCGCTCCTGCTCCTCAAACTTCGTGCAAGCTCCCCGGAATCACAGTAATTACCGATCCGACGGGAGATCAAACCGCGGCGCCTGCCAACAGCCAATTGGATATCCAATCGATCTCCATTGCTGAACCTTTCACCAGCACCGCGACTCCGAACCAGTTGACCTTTACCATGAAGGTCGCAAACCTTACCGCTCCGCTGCAACCAAATTCGGCGTGGACCATTTTCTTTACCGCGCCGAACGGAACTGAATACTTCGTGGACATGAACACGAACGCCGCCGGCGGGACAGTGGCATTTGAATATGGGCATGTCAGTGTGAGCCCGACCGGAGGCAAGCTCTTAAATTCGGATGGTGCCGCAGACCCTTCAAGTAACTACACCGCAGATGGAACCATACAGATCGTGATCGCCGACAGCCTGGTGGGCGCGCTACAACCCACGAACAAATTAGTGAGTATTTACGGAAACACTCAGCTGCTGGTAGGAGCGGCTGGCACCGGGCTGCTGGAGAACGCCGACACCACGGTAAATGGGTCATACATACTGGTGGGGAATCAGTCCTGCCAGTAGGAGTTGTAAAGCAGGTGAATTTAGCGACCCAGTTGTAGGAGCCGAGAACACCTGGCTCAATAGGGCTTGACGGTCTATTCAGGGGGCTGGCTGGCACAAATGCTTGCCGGCCCCAATCTTTAGCCAGGTTCTTGTGCGATGACTTTTCGCAAGTTTCCTACAATCCGAATAATCTTTCTGCTGGTCTCAATTTTGGAGTGTGGAAGGATCTGGGCAATGGACCCGCCTTTCAAACCTCTCGATGCCTGCAAACTTCTCACCCCAGCCGACATCGAAAAAATTCAGGGGAGCGCGCCCGTAGCAAAGCGGGCAAGTTCGAATGATGACGGCAATCTCACTTCCAGCCAGTGCTTCTTCAGTCTTTCCCCTTTTAGCCAGTCGATCAGCCTGGATGTAATGCAACAAGCTGCAGGGGATAAGGTGAATGTGCGCGATTTCTGGAAAGAAAAATTCTCCGGCCAAGATGACACCTCCGACGTCGAGCACGACAGCGCGGGGAAAAGACGCACAGGAAGGGAGAAGGAGGAACGGCGTCCTTCGCGAAGGGTTCCCGGCGTCGGCGAAGCAGCCTATTGGATCTATTCAGGTCATGATGGCGCAATCTATGCGCTGCAGGGGAGCTATCTCCTGCGGGTAGGGGTCGGTGGCACCGGCGACGAGCAAGCGAAGATGCAACGCGCTTCCGAGTTAGCGCACGCTGCGCTACGACAGCTTCCCAGGTAACTTCAGCGCGAAATATAGGTGGTCCGTAAGCTGGTCAGCGCGCGGGTGCGCCTCCCCTTTTGGTCCCTCTTCCTGTTTTGGCAAAACAGTACCTTCGTTCCTGCCCGAACTCTAATTCCTCGCATGGTTGCTGCTTAGAATTGAATTGCTTCTGAAAGCAATTCATGGAAAATCTGGTCGCCGAAGACAACGCATCGGGCGCGAGGATACTGCAATCTGAGCTCGAGGCTGAGCCTGCGGTTGTAGCCTGGCAAGAGCGCCTGTTAATGGAGCAATTGCCCCAGGTTCGCTGTATTGCGCGCCGTATCCACGAGCATCTCCCCCGTCACGTACCGCTCGAGGACATGATCCATGCCGGAGTGCTCGGGTTGATCGATGCCCTGCACAAATTCGATTGCACGAAGCTGGTGCGGTTCCCTTCGTATGCAAAATTTCGCATCCGCGGGGCAATTCTTGACAGTTTGCGGGAGATGGATTGGAGTCCGCGAGACCTGCGTCGGAAGGGCCGCCGGCTGGACGACGCCCATAACAAGCTACGGTCTGAGCTAAGCCGCAGCCCGAATGAAAGTGAAATTGCGATTGAGTTAGGCATGAATCTTGGGGAACTGCAGGCGCTATTGGGTGAGCTTAATGGGCTTGAAATTGGCAGCCTGAGGATTCAGTCGAGCCGTGATGGCAAGGATGAGGATCTATGCGAGTATCTGCCCAGTGATCCCGAAGAAACTCCGCTAATCTTGTGTCTGCGGTCAGAGACCAGAGAGCAGCTGGACACCGCGGTAAACCAGCTTCCCGAAAAAGAGAGGCAAGTACTCACCCTCTACTATTACAAGGAACTAACGATGAAGGAAGTCGGAACGGCGCTCGGGGTAGGCGAGTCGAGGGTTTCACAGATTCACTCGATGGCGGTGCGGCGGTTGCGGACAACCTTGGGAGAGACTACTGATCAGGGCCATGCTGAGGTTGTTGCAGCCGAACCAAGGCGGGCACGAAGTGCGACGGCAGGAACGTAATTAGTCTGGCACAGGCCAAAGAAGCTAATGGCGGCGTGCTAAAAGCGTTTGATTGGGGTCGATCAGCAATTTTCGTGTCCCGGCCGGCGCGGTGAGGTGAAATGGCGTCTCCGGGCCATCGGCGAAAACCCGGCCTAGGAGCACGCTCTTTCCCGCGATGCTGGCGTACAACGGGACTGGGGTCACTAGATCTGCCGCAGCGAATTTCTGGAGAACGTAGCCGGACACAATGGTCGACCCTGGCTTGTCTGTGAACCGGACCGATCGCAATTCGAAGCGTGGGACAGATGTGCCATTTACCCAACCCTGGTAGAACCAGTCCAGAGATTTATG
>JAFAWN010000148.1 GCA_019241735.1 Terriglobales bacterium | reverse complement strand
GCGATTGCGCTGCATTTGTCGTTCTGCGCAGGGTTGACTGGACCGACAAGAAATGGCCCAAGGATGGGATTGGTCGCGTTTGGATCGGTGCTGACACTGCCGGTGGAGAACTCGGTTCCCGGAATGCACGCCGGCCCGGGGAAATCGTGGAAGAACAAGGCGGCAATGCTATTCGGAAATCTGGTGAAAACATCCTGGCGAAAAGCCGGCGTCTCAGTGATGACGAGGCTGGGCAGACCTTCGCTTAGTCTGGATCCCTCGTAATTTAGGAAAAAGAAAGTCTTGTCTTTGATTACCGGACCCCCAAGCGAGAATCCGAATTGATGAAGGTGCAAAGGGGATTTCTGGCCCGGCTGATCGAAGGCATTGGCGGCGTCGAACGACGAATTTCTGGTCGAGTAAAAAGTGCTTCCGTGCAAATCGTTCGTACCAGCTTTGGTCACGACGTGCACAATGGCCCCGCTATTGCGACCGTACTCGGCGGAGAAGTTGAGGGTCTGCACTTGCATCTCCTCCACTGCTTCGAGCGACGGATAAATCAGCGGCTGCCCGCCGAGCCATTCATTGTTATTTGAGTTGCCATCCAGAATAAAGTTATTCGCTCGCGGGTTGGAGCCATTGGCGATAAATCCAAAGTCAAACGTAACCGCAGATGTGGGGGAGGGTACACTTGAAATAACCGGCGCTGTAGTTGCTGTCACACCCGGCTGCAAAGTCACCAGTTGATAAATTTGACGGCCGTTCAGCGGGAGTTCGGTGATCTCCTGAGTGGTTATTGTGCCGCTGAGTCGAGCTTCCTCGGTTTGCACCAGGGTCACGGATTCAGAAACGGTAACGCTTTCTTGGGTGCTGCCAACCAGCAAAGTCACGTCGCTGCGGGTCGTGAAGTTTACGCTGACGTGGACATTATCGAGGATCGCGACCTTAAACCCCGGCTTCTCAACCCTTATCTCATACGTGCCCGGGGCCAGATGGGCGGCGCGATAATAGCCGATATCGTCGGTCGTAAGTTCCACCGTGGCGTCAGTGCCGACATTCCGCACGGAAACTTTAGCGCCGGAAAGAACAGCCCCTGAAGGGTCGGTCACGTTGCCAACGATGGTGCCTTCAGTCAACTGGGCGTGTGCGGCAATTGCACCAATCAGACAGATGAGAACGGTTGAAGCTTTCCACCGCAAATTTCCCGATCGCATGAAGAACCCCCGGGGTTCGATTTAAAACATCTGGACGTTTAACGCGACGTAGCTTACATTCCGCCGATCACGTTCCCTCCGCCAACACCAACCTTTGGGCGCGAGATTGCTCTAACCTTATCTATATTCCTGTAGAGACTGTCAAGCATTATCTTTAGTTTGTCTGCTAGAATTTTCCGTCGCGCGGTGTGGCCTGACACAAGCTGCTCCGGTTCCCGTGCCCGCCTTAAACTTCTTGACCACCGCTATTCTGTTCGGGAACAATAGCGCTCCCGCGAGTGTGTATGAAGAAGGCGCCGACCCTCTATTTCACTATTTCGCACATGTCGAAGATCCTCGGAATCAGCCCGTCGTCTCTCCGGGCCTGGGAATTGATGGGGTTGTTGCAGCCGGCGCGGAGCCAGGGACGGTACCGCCTCTACACCCGCCAGGATCTGAAGGCGGCAAAGCGCATCCTGCACCTGCGCAGGGACAAGGGATTAAACCTCGCCGGCGTTGCGCATATGCTTTCATCGGAGAAAAATTCCAACCATAAGCGCACCGTCGTGCGATCGAATTCAAGAGACGGCGTCAGCCGCCAGTTACTCGAACTTCGGCGGCGGCAAGATTACACTCTGGCCCAGGTGTCACGAAAAGCTGGCTTATCGATCAGTTTTCTGAGCGCGATCGAGCGAGGACAGGCGAAGCCGTCCATCGCCACGCTTCAGCGACTAGCGGCAATTTACAAGACCAATGTCCTGTCCCTGTTTGGCGCCGGCGACGGAAACCGTAGCCACCGCTTGGTCCGCCCGTCCGATCGAAAGATCCTAAGGCCGGAGCCAGGTTTAAAGATCGAATTGCTGGTACTGGACAAATCGCAAATGGAACCTCACATCTTCCGCATTGCTCCGGGAATTTCCAGCGGCGGTTCTTACCACCATGAGGGCGAGGAGTTCATACACGTTTTGCAGGGTTCTGTTGAGGTTTGGCTGGATGAAGTGGAACGGTACGTTTTAACCACCGGAGACACGCTGCATTTTGAGAGCAAACAGGCCCACCGCTGGACAAGTTTAGGCAAAGCGAAGACTGTACTGTTCTGGGTCAATACTCCGCCAACATTTTAATCGAATCCGGGAGGACTCATGTCGAGATGTGCTCTGAGGTTATTTGCAGCCATAATCGCGATTCCCGCCATTATTACGCACGCTCAAAACAGTTCCGCGTTCGGAAAACCTCTAGCTGGCAATGGCGACGTAAGTCGCGACGTGCTTACATACGAGCAACTGCTCGGATCGAAAGTCCCATCATCCCCGGTTAATGACACTAGCGGCTTCGCAATCCCGGAGAATGCCGCCGAGCCTTCAGAAATGTTTGAAGGCACATTGACTTTGTCCAACCCGGCCACCAACGGCGGGTTCCATCAGATTTCCGACATCTTCCGTTCGATACCCGTCACCGATTCGCCGTGGAAGCACCTCGCGCCCTTCAGTTATCAATTTACTCAAAGCGGAAGCTATCTGGTTCCGACGGTGCAGGGGCTGTCCATCAGCGGGAGTCCGGTCTGGAACTACATCATCGGCCCAGGGCGGGTGTGGCAGGAGAGTGGCGACAGAGGCTATATGCGGGCTTCACTCCCGTTTGCGCTGGTCCAGCGGAACCAGAACTGCGTTCACAATGGCGAGATGACTTTTCTCTTCAGCCAGAAAAAGTCGCCAAACATCTCACCGGTTTATTACCAGATCACTCAGGAGACCTGCTATCCGATGAAGTTCGATCTGTGGGGCAGCATTTCTGCTGTCTATAAGGCCGGGGCCGTGTCGGATGGAGAAAAAATAGTTCGCGAACAGGCGGCCGAAGTTGCGCGGCGGCTGCCAACCAAGCCATTCGAAGCTCTGACCATCGACTTTCCCCAAGCCGCATTTAATCTACAGGCGTTCAGCGACGCCTATAAAGACCCGGCGAACATTACCACCTACGGTTTGGTTTTTCACGGCATCAATTACGTCAGCGGATGCCGCACCCGCTTTGGCGAATACGCGTTCTGTTCTGACATGCGGGTACCTTCATATTCCATCGCCAAATCGGTCTTTGCAGGCGTCGCTCTCATGCACCTGGGCCAGCTTTACG
>JAFAWN010000064.1 GCA_019241735.1 Terriglobales bacterium | reverse complement strand
CCGCGATGAAAAAAGTCGCGCAAGACGTGGACGTAGCCATCGTTGAAATCGGAGGCACCGTCGGTGATATCGAGTCTCTACCTTTCATGGAAGCCATCCGTCAGATGCGCCAGCAGTTGGGCCGCGAGCACACGCTGTTCGTCCACGTGACCCTGGTCCCCTTCATCGCCGCCGCGCAGGAACTGAAGACGAAGCCCACTCAGCATTCAGTTAAGGAACTGCTCAGCATCGGGATTCAACCGGACATCCTGCTTTGCCGTACCGACCGTTTTCTGTCGAAGGACATCAAGTCAAAAATCGCGCTGTTCTGCAATGTTGAGGAAGATGCGGTCATTACCGCCAAAGATGTGGCCTCGATTTACGAAGTTCCGGTCGTATTCTCCCGCGAAGGCGTGGACACGCTAGCCTTGCGCTATCTGCACCTCGAAGCCAAAGAGCGCGATCTTAAGGATTGGGAAGATGTTGTATACCGCATCTACAACCCTCAAGATGAAGTGACGATCGGCATTGTAGGCAAGTACGTCGAATACGAAGATTCCTACAAATCTTTGAAGGAGGCGCTGGTCCACGGAGCGCTGGCACACAATCTGAAATTGCAGGTCAACTGGATTGAGGCCGAAGGCCTGGAACAAGATCCCGCCAGCGACGAGCAATTACAAGGATACGATGGCCTGCTGGTTCCCGGAGGCTTCGGCAAGCGCGGCATTGAAGGAATGTTGACTGCCATTCGCTATGCCCGTGAAAAAAAGGTCCCATATTTTGGGATCTGCCTCGGCATGCAAACCGCGTGCATAGAATTCGCGCGCAATGTCTGCGGACTGGAAGCCGCCAACTCCAGCGAATTCGACGCCTCCACGCCGCACCGGATCATCTATAAACTTCGCGAGCTGCGCGGCATCGAGGAACTGGGAGGCACGATGCGTCTCGGCGCCTGGACTTGCAAAATTGAGCCGGGAACTCTGGCCCACAAGATTTACGGTCAGCTCGAGATCTCCGAACGCCATCGCCACCGTTACGAATTCAACCGCGAATATGAGGAAACTCTGGTCGCTGGTGGGCTGCGAATCTCCGGCTCCACGCCCGATGGAACTTACGTTGAGATGGTCGAGCTGCCTGGCCATCCCCACTTTATTGGCTGCCAGTTCCATCCCGAGTTCAAATCAAAGCCGCTGGAGCCGCACCCGCTGTTCCGGACATTTATCGGCGCAGCATACGCGAACCGAATGGAACGCCGAGCCACAAGAGAAGCCTCCAAGGTGAGCATGTTTCATCGGCCGGAACGAATCGCCAGCCGCTAGCCGCAGGCCGATGTGTGCAGACGGCTTAACAAACCAAAAATGAGCGTCTCATTCCAGATTGGCGATATTCGGATCGGCTCCGGAAATCTGTTTCTTATCGCCGGCCCTTGCGTCATCGAGAGCGAAGAGCACGCCATCCGCATGGCGGAAATCATCAAAGGCGTCACGCGTTCGCTAAGCTTTCCCTTCATCTTCAAAGCCTCGTATGACAAGGCCAATCGCACTTCCGTCCGCAGTTATCGCGGCCCGGGCATGGTGGAGGGTCTCCGCATACTGAAAAAAGTGAAGGAGGAAGTTGGCGTGCCCGTGCTCACCGACGTGCACGAGACCGCCGACGTCGGGAAAGTTGCTGAAGTCGCCGACATTCTGCAGATTCCGGCGTTTCTCTGCCGCCAGACGGATCTGATTCTTGCTGCCGCCATGAGCGAGCGTGTTGTGAATATAAAAAAGGGGCAATTCGCATCCCCCTGGGACATGCGCCACGCTGTCGAAAAGTGCCGGACTGCCGGCAATGAAAAAGTCTTCCTGACTGAGCGTGGCAGCTCCTTCGGATATAACAACCTGGTAGTGGACATGCGGTCGCTGCCCATAATGCGCAAATTCGCGCCGGTCGTTTTCGATGCCACCCATTCCGTGCAGCTTCCGGCGGCGCAAGGAGGGGAAGGCGACGAACCTGCATCCAGTGGCGGCCAGCCTGAATTTAGTCCCACACTCGCCCGCGCTGCCGCGGCCGCTGGAGTGGATGGAATTTTCATGGAAGTCCACGATAATCCCAAGGAAGCCAAATCTGACGGGGCGAACGCGCTTGAATCCACGAAACTGCGCGGACTGCTGAAAGAATTGCAGGCGGTGCAAAATGCTCTGGCCGTCGCATATCGGACGCCTTAGCTCAGATTCTGCCACCGTCAGTCAAAACTTAAATCTGCTACCATTCCGCGAACCTGACATCTGATCTTGCATGCACGTCCTGGTCATCATTGGCGCCCTGATCTTTATCTTTGGCGTACTGCTGGATGCATTTGAAACCATCGTGCTTCCGCGCCGGGTGCGGCGCCAGTTTCGCCTCACCGCATGGTTTTACCGCTACACCTGGAGACCGTGGCGGCGCATTACCAGCCGCATCAAATCCAACAGCCGGCGGGAGAATTTTCTTGGCTACTTCGGCCCTCTATCTCTGATTTTGTTGCTCGTGGTGTGGGCCGGCGGCCTGATCTTTGGCATGGCGTTGCTGCAGTATGGGTTCGGGCATCATGTGAGCCTGAACAATGAACGGATCACTTTCTGGACTCTGCTTTATCTGAGTGGCGAAACATTTTTCACCCTTGGCCTCGGGGACGTTCTCCCGGCAGCGACCTCCTCCAGAATACTGACCGTGGTTGAAGGCGGAATGGGTTTCGCCTTTCTCGGCGTGGTCATCGGTTACATACCCACCATTTATTCGGCGTTTTCACGTCGTGAAATTGAAATCTCTCTGCTGGATGCTCGTGCAGGCTCACCTCCTACCGCCGCGGAATTGCTGGCAAGGTTTGGTGGATGTCCTGACCAAACTGTGCTGGATAAAATTTTTCGTGACTGGGAACATTGGGCCGCCGAAGTTTTAGAAAGCCATCTTTCCTATCCCGCCCTAAGTTTTTTCCGGTCACAGCATAGCAATCAGTCGTGGCTGGGAGCATTGACGACAGTCCTTGACGCCAGCGCCCTCGTAATCGCAGGCCTGGAGTCTGTACGCAATGAGCAGGCCAAAATCACCTTTGCCATGGCACGTCACGCGGTGGTTGATCTGGCCCAGGTGGTGAATGCCCGTTACGATCCTGAAGTTCCAGACCGGCTGCCGCCGGCGGAATTGGGGAGATTACGGCAGCATCTATCGCAGCGCGGATTACGCCTGAAGGAAGGCCCTGAGTTTGAGCAGAAACTGACGCACTTGCGCGCAATGTATGAGCCTTACGCCCATGCCATGGGCCGGAACCTCGTCATCGCCCTGCCCCCATGGGTCCATCTTGAGAAGAAAAAGGACAACTGGCAGGCTGGGCCATGGGACAGGGCAATACAGGCAAGAAGCCTTTCCGTTCGCGTGCAATCGATGGAGGACCATTTCTAACATTGCCGGCCAAGTTCCGCGCTGCAACTTTGTATGAAACAAATTGGCGAAAACGTGGTCAGGATCGAAGCTGAAGCGCTGAGCGCTTTGGCCGAACGGCTTGCCGGCCCTATGGCGGAGGCCTTTGGCCGCGCAGTCAATCTGATCTGGAACTGCGCCGGGCGCGTTGTGGTTACCGGTATGGGCAAGAGCGGCATCATCGCCCGAAAGATTGCCGCGACGTTGAGCTCCACCGGAACACCCTCACTGTTTATGCATCCGGTTGAGGCCGTGCACGGCGATCTCGGCATGGTGGTTGCTGGCGACGTTGTCCTTGCGCTTTCCGCCAGCGGCGAGACCGAGGAAATCCTTCGGCTGCTGGCGACACTCAAACGACTGCAAGTTCCGCTGATCGCCATGACGTGCGATCGCACCGCTGCAAAGTCGTCACTAAATAAATTGTCCTCGTTGGCATCGTCAGCCGAAGTGGTCCTCGATTGCTCGGTGGCCGAGGAAGCCTGCTCGCTTGGATTAGCGCCCACGGCATCCACTACCTCGATGCTCGCCTTGGGCGATGCGATTGCCATGACCCTGGCCGATAAACGCGGCTTCAAGGAGGAGGATTTCGCCTCGCTCCATCCCGGCGGAAAATTGGGCAAGCGGCTGGCGCGGGTCGAATCGCTGATGCACGCTGGCGACGCCGTACCTCGCGTGTACCCGAAAGCAAGAATGACTGATGTGATTTTTGAGATGTCGAGCAAGCAGCTTGGAATGACCACCGTCGTCGAAAATGAGCGCCTGCTCGGGGTTATCAGCGACGGAGACTTGCGCCGCCTTCTGCAAAGCCATGGCAAAGATGCGCTCGATCTGACTGCGGAGCAATGCATGACCAGGAACCCGCGCACTATTGCAGCTACCGAATTTGCCGCCACCGCACTCGCGTTAATGGAGGAGAAAAAAATAACCTCGCTCGTGGTAGTTGATTCCACCCGCAAAGTCGAGGGTATCGTCCACCTCCATGACCTGTGGGGGACCGGGATGGTGTGAGCGGTAGCGTTTTTTCTGAACGAAGTTGCTACCACCCTGTTCCCAAAGATTTGTGCGTCACCCCGATCATTTACAATTACCGGCTCACCATGCACCGCTGGTCCCAACTTTTTATTCCGACATTGCGCGAGGCTCCGGCCGACGCGGAGGTCGCAAGCCATAAGTTTCTCGTCCGCGCCGGATACATCCGCCAGGTGGCGGCTGGACTTTATTCCTACCTGTTCATTGGACAACGTTCCTTCAACAAAATCGTCGCCATCGTTCGCCAGGAAATGGACACGATAGGACAGGAGTTTTACCTGCCCGCACTTCATCCCCGGGAACTGTGGGAGGCGAGCGGACGCTGGGCGGTGATGGGCGATAATTTATTCCGGCTCAAAGACCGTAAGGGCGCAGAGCTCTGCCTGGGCATGACGGAAGAAGAAGTCATGACCGATATTGCCCGCAAAGAGCTGCGCAGCTACAAGCAACTGCCGCAAATCTGGTACCAGATTCAAAGTAAATTCCGCGATGAGCCGCGCCCCAAATCTGGCTTGCTCCGGGTCCGGCAATTCCTGATGAAGGATTCCTACTCCTTCGATCTCGATCCTGCCGGCCTGGACGTTTCCTATCAGAAGCATCGTGACGTCTACCGCCGCATTTTTGACCGCTGCGGCCTCAAATACATGATCATCGAGGCGCACTCTGGCGCCATGGGCGGCTCGCAATCGGAAGAATTCATGGTCCGCACTCCGGCAGGCGAAGATCAGATCGTCAGCTGCGAGAATTGCGACTACGCCGCCAACCTGGAAAAAGCCACATCCAAGCTTGCTCCGGTCACCGATCTTGCTCTCGAAGGCGATGGCAGCCCACTCGAAGTACACACTCCGGGACAAAAAACCATCGAGGACGTGGCCCGCTACCTCGGCGTCTCCCCGAAAAATAAAATCAAAACCCTGGCCTTGATGGCGGCCGAAAAAGATCCTAAAACCGGCAAATCCCGGCCGCGCCCAGTCATATTGCTCATGCGCGGCGACCACCAGATGAACGAGGCCAAGCTGTCCTCCGCCGTGGAAGGCCGGGAGACGCGGCCGATGGAGGCCAAAGAAATCGAAGACCTATTTAAATCCCCGGCTGGTTTCCTGGGTCCTATCGGAATTGACTGGGCCAAAGATATGAAAGACGTTGACCGCCCAGTTTTATTCGTGGACAAAGCGCTCGAAGGTCGCAGCAACCTGATCTCCGGCGCCAATCGCGAGGATTACCACGTTAAAAACATCACGCCGGGGAAAAGTTTTCACCCTACAGCTTACGCCGACCTGCGCAGCGTTAGCGCCGGCGAGGGCTGCCCCAAATGTGGCTCCCCGTTGCGCATCGACACCGCGGTCGAGATCGGGCACATCTTCAAACTCGGCTACAAATATTCCGAATCGATGGGAGCCCGTGTCCTCGACAAGAACGGCAAAGAAGTTACACCCATCATGGGCAGCTACGGCATCGGGATCGAACGCATACTCACCGCTGCCGTCGAGCAGGGCAACGACGACAACGGTTTCTGGCTGCCGGCTGCTATAGCTCCCTTTGAAATCGTGGTTACCTCGACCAACGTCCGCGATGAAAACCTCAAAAACGCCGCGGAAAACATCGCTCAGCGCCTCGAAAGCTCCGGTTACGACGTGTTACTGGATGACCGCGACGAACGGCCCGGGGTGAAGTTCAAAGACGCTGACCTGGTGGGAATTCCCTATCGTGTGACCGTCGGCAGGAAGGTTACCGAAGGCACTGTGGAAGTCGTTCAGCGCTCGACACGCGAAATGACGGATGTTAGCATCGCCGCAATAACCGAGTATTTTCAGGGAAAATTGCGGCCCGCGCTTTAAACAGTAGGCGCGATGGCCCGTGGAGCGCGACATGGGTACCATCAAACTGATCTTCGGCCTGTTCCTTATTGCCGCTTGTGTTTACATGGGCGCGGAGCTGATCCCCGCCTACTACTCTAACTACGAATTCTCGGACGCAGTGAAGACCGAGGCCCTCATGAGCACCAATAGCACCAAGTCCGAGGACGCGATCCGCGACACAGTTTTTAAGAAGGCCCAGGAGCTTGAAATTCCGCTTACTCATGACGAGATTAAAGTCGTTCGCGTTGGCGGACAGGGTA
This sequence comes from Terriglobales bacterium, assembly GCA_019241735.1. GTDB lineage: Bacteria > Acidobacteriota > Terriglobia > Terriglobales > Acidobacteriaceae > JAFAWN01. The sequence goes on along the minus strand of JAFAWN010000064.1, from coordinate 2,758 downwards.
CTGGCTCAGTAACCATCGAAGCTCCATACAATGTTCATCTGGATCTGGTGGCTTATCCGATGGATCTGCATTTCAACGTCTCCACTCAGAATAAGGGCGCTTTCTAGCTTTACCCGGCCCAATCCCAACTGATTTAGAATGAGCTGTAGAACCGGGCTCGCGAGAGTTTGCGCCGTTATCCGTGTTCTCACATAATCCAGCTATTGAGTCGAAGCGCGCTCGCGTGCATGTCCTGGCTTGCTGAGCGCGGCAATCGGAATTTAGAGCACACACGCGATAAAGTGGCCATTAAAGTCAAGATTCCGAGACGTAAGCGGCCCGGCGCAGGTAAGCCGCTGCCTTTTTTTCAGGACCACGCGGTCAGAATTGGGCTCGCCGTTTTCGGCGGTTTTGCACTGCTGATTGCCGTCACCTTCTCTTATTTCTACGTCAAATACGATCGCATCATTGACCGGAAATTCAAGGGCCAGGTCTTCAGTAACTCTGCCGGAATCTACGCCATCCCTCGCACCGTTCGGGTTGGAGACAAGGCCGATCCTCGCGACATCGCCGCCCAGCTTCGGCGTGCCGGATATGCCGAACGCTCCGGCCAATCGCGCATGGGAAGCTTTCGCTTGTTCAAAGACGGCATCGAGGTGCGCCCTGGGCCCGGCTCTTACCATAGCCCAGAGCCCGCGACTATCCGCATTCAGAACGCCCGTGTCGCAAGCATCAGCGGCCAGTCCGGAGGCTTGGACGCCTACGAACTCGAACCGCAAATGGTTACCGCGCTATTCGATGCCGAGCAGCGCTCCAAACGCCAGCTGGTCAAATATGCCGACATCCCCCGAGTGCTGGTGGATGCGGTCCTCGCCATCGAAGACCGGCGTTTCTTTCAGCATGGCGGCGTGAACTTCATCCGGCTCGCGGAAGCTACCTGGGTGGATTTCACCCATCAGCGCCACGAACAGGGCGGATCCACCCTGACCATGCAACTTTCCCGCGCCTTCTTTCTGACTCCAGAAAAAACCATCAAGCGCAAGCTGGTCGAGATGCTGATTGCGATGGAGCTGGAGCAGAAGTTCACTAAACAGCAGATTTTTGAGTTCTACGCCAATCGCGTTGATCTGGGCCAGCGCGGTTCCTTCGCCATCAGCGGATTTGGCGAGGCTGCGCATGATTATTTCAATAAGGACCTGAAAGACATTACGCCCGCGGAAGCCGCACTGCTGGCCGGCTTGATCCAGGCCCCAAGTTACTTATCCCCCTACCGCCATCCGGAACGCGCGCTCGATCGCCGCAATCGTGTGCTTGACAGTATGGTTGAAACACACGCTCTGACCCGCGCTGAGGCGGATAAAGCCAAGGCGACACCCCTAAAGCTCGCTCCGCCCAATGTTGAGGCCAGCGACGCTCCCTACTTTGTGGACCTGGTTCGCGACGCCGTCATCTCCAAATTAAATGAGCGCGAGATGAACGAACAGTCGTACCGGATTTATACGACCCTTGATCCCGATCTGCAAAAAGCCGCGGCCCAGGCTGTGGAAATGGGGATTAAGCTGGTGGACGATCAAGTCACCAAGCGGCGCACAAAAAAGGTCAAGGTCGGCAAAAACAAATACGAAACCAAAGTTGAGCCCGGACCTCAGGCCCAGGTTGCTCTCGTTGCGCTCGACCCCCACACTGGAGAGGTGTTGGCGCTGGTCGGGGGGCGGAATTACGGGTTTAGCCAGCTTAATCACGCCGTTGCCAAACGCCCGACGGGTTCCATCTTCAAACCCTTTGTTTACGCCGCGGCGATGAATACTGCGATTAATGGTGCGACGCCGGTAATCACCCCCGCCACTATGGTCCAGGACCAGCCCACCACGTTCACCTACGGCGATCAGATCTACGAGCCTCGCAATTACAAAGAGGAGTACCACGGTGAAGTGACCGCGCGCTATGCCCTCGCCATGTCCTTGAACAATGCCACGGTAAAACTCGCGGAGGAGGTCGGCTACGACAAGGTCGCAAATCTGGCACGGGACGCCGGCATCACCTCTGTAAAAGCTACGCCGGCGATGGCTCTGGGCGCATATGACGCCAGTCCGCTCGACATGGCGGCGGCTTACACTGTCTTTGCCAACTCCGGCGTGCACCTGTCCCCGGTGGTTGTGAACTCGGTGCGCAATTCCCGGGGCGACATCGTCATGGATTTTAAGACCGAGAAGCGTCCGGTCATCGATCCTCGCGTCGCCTTCGTGATGACTGACATGATGCAGGGTGTCCTGAACTTCGGCACCGCCTACGAAGTGCGCCAGCGGGGATTCACCGCTCCCGCCGCCGGGAAAACCGGAAGCTCTCATGATGGATGGTTCGCGGGCTATACCAGCAATTTGCTCTGCATCGTCTGGGTGGGATACGACGACTACAGCGATCTGCGCCTCAGCGGCGCCCAAACCGCCGCCCCCATCTGGGCTGAATTCATGAAGCGTGCAGTCGCGCTCACCCGCTATTCGAGCCCTAAAGCCTTCAGCCAGCCTTCGGGTGTGGTCGACGTTCAACTCGACAAAGCCACGAATCTGCTGGCCACCCCTTCCTGTCCAGAAACCTATACCGCCGCCTTTATTGCTGGAACCGAACCCAACCAGACCTGCGATCAGGGTAACGGTGTCAAGGGATTGCTCTCGCGGATTTTCGGATTCGGTGGTGTCAAGCCACTGCCACCAAAATCCTCCGGCGACGATGCAGCCAGGGACACCGGAATTGGAACCGGCGGCGCCGTCAAAAAAAGAAG